>DHWT01000119.1:0-9480 GCA_002413325.1 Chitinophagaceae bacterium UBA5175
CTGCCGAATTTCAGGGCCGACTATACCACCGACGACAAGCGGTTTACACTTTTCGCCTCCCTGGATGGCTATTATGACAAGGGAAGTTTTCAAAGACTGGCAGGTATCAATCCCTGGTTATGGGAGCCTGCCAGTTTACAAAATACCCGTGTCAACGAATTTTTTGGAGGCTTTAAGGGGTCCCTGTCCCCGCATATTTCCTATATGGCCAAGGCCGGGTTTTCGCAATCTCATAATATGCCCCTTTTCCTGAATGACAGCCTGGACGGAAAGAATTTCAGGGTCGTTTATGAAGAAAGGCTGGATGCTTTCAGTGTTCATGGAGAGATGACTTACCTGGAAGGCGAGGATTTTAATGTGACCGCCGCCCTGACGCTCACCAATTACAAAACGAACAGCCAGTACAGGGCCTGGGGTATGCTGCCTTTCGAATTCACCACCACCATGCGCTGGCAGATCATGAAGGATCTCTGGCTGAAGGCGGATCTGTGGGCTTTTGAAGGCGCTTACTGGCGGTATATCAATAAAGCTGTCAGCAGCGGCAATGGCGGATTTGATGTCAATGCCGGACTTGAATTCCGGATTACAAAGCAGCTGAACCTCTGGCTGCAGATGAATAATCTCTTCAATGATAAATATCAGCGCTGGAACCAGTATTCTGTGTACGGATTTAATATCTTAGGGGGTGTAATATTTAATTTCGGACGATAGGCCCCTTTAAATAAATTTATGTACGCCATCCTGAACAGGTACCTTTTTTTAAATAAGAGTATTCCGGTACCCGGCCTGGGTACTATATGCATGGAAAGCCAGTCGGCGACCCCCGATGCGAGTACCCGGAGCATCCTGCCGCCCACGTACCGTTTCCGCTTCGATAAATTTTTTGATTCGCCGGACAAGGAACTGTTTGCCTACCTGTCGTCAGAACAGCATATTTCAGATTATGAAGCGCTGCGCCAGTACAATGATTTTGCGTTTTCACTCCGGGACCGCCTGAATTATTACCGGGAAGCGCCCTGGGAAGGACTGGGTATATTGAAAAAAG
Source organism: Chitinophagaceae bacterium UBA5175 (assembly GCA_002413325.1). GTDB lineage: Bacteria > Bacteroidota > Bacteroidia > Chitinophagales > Chitinophagaceae > Puia. The sequence continues at coordinate 1,046 of DHWT01000119.1, forward strand.
ATGACATGGGAGATATCCATTTTGAAACTTCCATTGCGAATCCTTTTTTCCTGCAACCGGTTCCTGCGGAAAAAGTAGTGCGTGCCAATGCAAAACATATGCTGCTGGTGGGGGATCGCGAAAGATCGAACCGCGAAATGAGCGACTGGTTTGCGGAAGAACCTGTTCACGGGAACAAACTCTGGTGGCTGGTTGCCCTCCTGCTTGGCATTGCAGCTGCATTCCTGATCCTGTTTCATTTCTCTTCGCATGGATGGAGTGTGGAGTCGACCGGAAACCAGCAATTGATCCAGGTAAAAAATTAATCAGCAGGCTGGCTGATGAATCAACCCCCTCATTGATGAATCCCGCAATAGTATCCATGGTAACCTGCCCCATATGTAATAGTGATGAAACCCGTTTTGCTTTGAAGGTTAAGGATCATTCCGTCAGTGGAGAATATTTTGAAATTTATGAATGCCCCCGGTGCAATCTGCGGTTTACCAAAGACGCACCTCCCCGCGAATCCATCGGCCGTTATTATCAGTCGGAGGATTATATTTCACACAGCAATACCCGCAAAGGAATCGTAAACAGTTTATATCATGTGGTCCGCAACCGGACCCTGGCCAATAAATGCCATTTGTTGAAAAGCACTACGGGAATGAAACAGGGTCTTCACCTGGATATCGGTGCAGGCACCGGCTCATTCGTTCAGTATATGAATCAGCATGGCTGGAACAGCGAGGGGATTGAACCGGATGAAAAAGCCAGGGCGCGGGCGCTGGAACATCACCAGACAAAACTATTGCCGGCTTCAGCGTTTGAGACTTTTTCTCCGGAACGTTTTGACGCCATCAGTTTATGGCATGTGCTGGAACATGTGCATGATCTCTATCCGTATTTGCACCGGATAAAAAATATTTTAAAACCGGGTGGCCGGGTTTTTATAGCAGTTCCGAATTATACCTGTTACGACGCAGTGAAATACGGCGCAGACTGGGCCGCTTATGATGTGCCCCGGCATTTGTATCATTTTTCTCCTGCTTCCATGCAATGGTTATTGAAAGCTGCGGGATTTCAATTGAAAGAAATGGTACCGATGTGGTGGGACAGTTATTATATCAGTCTGCTGAGTGAAAAATATGCAGGCGGCCACGCTTCCCTGCTGAAGGGATTTTACACCGGCGCTTTATCAAACATAAAAGCCATGGGGGATAAGGAGAAGTGCAGTTCGCTGATTTATGTTGCCGAAGGTATAAGTCTTAATGACTAAAGCAATTCTTTCTGTGAACCGGCCGGATTACGTTGATCAGCTGTGTGACTCAAAAAAGCCTTAGGCCTTCTCAATTATTCAGCCTCACTTCGTACGTATTCGGCCACAGCTTTCCCGTGATATAAATTTTATTCTTTGCAGAATCCCAGGCGATCCCGTTCATATAATCCACGTCGGGATTTTTTAGCTTGATTTCTTTCACCAGATTGCTGAAATCCGCTTTCCCCAGCACCTTGCCGGTATTGGGATCAATCCGGATGATATAGGGTGTCTGGTACACGTTGGCCAGAATATTCCCGTTCACCCATTCCAGTTCATTGACATTCCCGACGGGGCCGTTATTGTCGGTCACGCCCACGATACGGATCGTTTTAAATGTGGCCGGATCCAGGTAGGTCAGGTTGCTGCTGCCATCACTCAGGATGAGGCTTTTCCCGTCAGTCGTCATTCCCCATCCTTCCTTGCTGGGAAAACTGAACTCACCCAGTTTTTTAAATGTTTTCAGGTCGTAAATAAAACCTTTTTTGTTGGTCCAGGTAAGCTGGTAAAGTTTGTCGTGCAGGATCGCGATGCCTTCTCCGAAATAGGTTTTCCTGTCCAGCTCTGCTTTTACGCCGATTTTGCCGGTTGCTGGATCCACAATACCAACGATGGATCTGGTTTTATCGTTATCCTGGGGTGCGCCGGAGCTTTCATATAATCTGCCATCGTGCATCAGGAATCCTTCGGTATATGAATCCTGGTCATGGGGCAGGGCATTGAGTATGGTATAGCTGATGGCGGGCGGTTCATCACTCACCGTCGTTTCCGGAATGGAACTCCCACCGGAAGAGGTTGAATTATCTTTACAGGAAATGATAAATGCAAACAGGAAAAGCGGTAAAAAATATTGTTTCATGAGCGCATGGGTAGGTGCAAAAATAATTGCTAATATCTTAATATATCGATAAATCGGTCATCGGTCGCCGGTCAAAAAAAAAGCGCCCCTTCCGGGATCGCTTTTTTCATAGATGCATTTATATTGTAACAGTCTAAGGTTTCTACCTCCTGCTTAAATATGTGATTCGATCTTTTTTACAAAATTGCTCTTGGGTTGTGCGCCCACCAGCTTGTCAACGACCTTGCCGCCCTTGATAAAAAGAATGGCCGGGATGGAGGTAATGCCATAATTAACTGACAATTGCGGGTTGTGGTCCACATTCACTTTGCCCACGTTGATTTTTCCATCATATTCTTTGGAAAGTTCTTCAATAACCGGACCGATTGCGCGGCAGGGCCCGCACCATTCTGCCCAGAAATCAATTACTGTTAACTTATCAGACGCCAGTACCTTCTCCTGAAAGTTCGCATCGGTGTATTCAAGTGCCATAGGTTGCTATTTAATTTTAGGTAAAATTCCGTCTATTTATCTGAATTCTTTGTCGTTTCACCGACAACTGCAAAAATGTTTCCATTTATACCGCAAGCCCATTCTGTCATACCAGCCGCTGTCAGGATACAATCTGAACCTCAAACTCAGGACAGTCCTGCAAAAAGGCAGCCATTTCGTCATTCATTTCAAATCCGTTTTCCATACTATACAGGCTGATTTTAGCATTTATTTTAGATTCCTGCACATTGAATTTCAAACCTGCCTTACCGGGGTGCTTTTTAATGTTTTTTTCCAGGAACCTCACCATGTTTTCATTCAGGTGACGCGCGTCCAGGTCGATCACCAGTTGTTTGGTAAGCAGGGGCTTGATACTTTCGAGCAATAACATCCTGTCAACCTTAAATTCATATTCGGTCTTGTTATAACGCGTTCTGAAATAACCCGTCATGAATACGTTCTTTCCTTTTTCCAGGTAGTTTGAAAAGCGGGCATAGTCCTCACTCCATAAAATGAATTCGCTTTTTCCGGAATAATCCTCTATGGTAAAGGAACCAAATTGCTTGCCGGTCTTTGTTACCCGGTGTTGTGCTTCAATGACCAGTCCGGCGAGCCGGTAAGGTCTGCCCGGATTGGCCTGGAGACTGACAGCATCCTTCACTTCATTGAATTCGGCCAGGTTGAGAATACCATAATGGCCGATTTCAAATTTGAAATGATCCAGCGGATGTCCGCTCATGAACATGCCCGTTACTTCTTTTTCATGGTCCAGTAATTCCGTGAGCGACCAGGGTTCGCAATTTAAAATTTTGGGCGTCTGCACTTCATAACCCGCAGATGACCCGCCAAACAGGGTGTTGCTCTGCTGTACATTTTGCGCCTGCACCACATTCCCGAAACGGATTATTTTTTCCAGCCCGGTGGTTGTGTCTCCGGGTGCGATATAAAAATATTGTGCGCGGTGCAGTTGGGGGAAACAATCGAAGGCACCTGCATAGGCGAGGCTTTCCAGTGTTTTTTTATTGACGGTGCGCTGGTTGATGCGCTTCACCATATCAAAAATCGAAATGAACGGGCCGTTCTTTTCCCTTTCTTCGATGATGGAAACCACAGCCGCTTCTCCAACGCCTTTTAATCCGCCCAGACCCACACGGATCTCCCCCCGGCTGTTGACAGCAAATCCCTGTTTGGATTCATTGACATCAGGGCCCAGCACTTTCAATCCCATCCGTTTGCATTCTTCCATGAAGAACGTGATCTTTTCAATATTACCCTGGTGATTGAGTACGGCTGCCATGTATTCGGAAGGGTAATGCGATTTGAGGTAGGCCGTCTGGTAAGCGACATAGGCATAACAGGTAGAATGGGATTTATTGAATGCATACTGGGCGAATGCTTCCCAGTCGGTCCATATTTTTTCCAGTGTTTGCGCCGCATAGCCTTTTGATGTAGCGCCGGCAATAAACTGGCTTTTCATTTTGTCCAGGATGGATTTTTGTTTTTTCCCCATGGCTTTGCGCAAAACATCCGCATCTCCTTTACTGAAGCCTGCGATTTTCTGGGCCAGCAGCATCACCTGTTCCTGGTACACCGTAATGCCATACGTGTCTTTCAGATATTCTTCCATCACCGGGAGATCGTACTGGATGGGCTCCCTTCCCTGTTTCCGGTCAATGAAGGCCGGTATATAAGCCATGGGCCCGGGTCTGTACAGGGCGTTCATGGCCGTGAGGTCGTCGAATTTATCCGGCTTCAGGTCGCGCAGGTATTTCTGCATGCCCGGACTTTCGAACTGGAACGTGCCGATCGTATCCCCGTGCTGGTAGAGTTCAAATGTTTTTTTATCGTCAAGCGGAATCTGATCGATGTTGATGGCGATACCGTGGTTCTGTTCAATGAGCTCCAGAGAAGTCTTCAGGATATTCAGGGTGCGCAGACCCAGGAAGTCCATTTTCAAAACACCGGCTTCTTCAATGATGCTTCCTTCGATCTGGGTTACGAGGAGTTCGGAATCTTTAGCCGTGCAAACCGGGATGATATTGGCAAGGTCCTCAGGGGCGATGATGATGCCGGCTGCGTGCAGACCGGTATTCCGGACGGAACCTTCCAGTCGTTCCGCTTCATGCAGCACGCGGCTCCGCAGATCGGTTCCCTGGTAAATTTCCCGGATTTTTTTTACCCCTTCCAGATCGTCCCCCCCGATACCTTCTTTTTCTTCCAGGGATTTTTCTCCGTCCCTGGATTTCAGGGGGGCGTGTAGTATCCGCCTGAGACTGACTCCCGGCCGGTCAGGAACCAGCTTGGCCATTGCATTGGATTCGGCCAGCGGAAGGTCCAATACACGGGCGACATCCTTGATGCTCATTTTGGCAGCCATGGTACCATAGGTAACGATCTGGGCCACCTGGTTCCTGCCATATTTTTTAACCACGTAATCAATCACTTTCTGCCTGCCCTCATCGTCAAAATCCGTATCAATATCGGGCATGGATTTACGGTCCGGGTTCAGAAACCTTTCAAAGAGCAGGTTGTATTTGATGGGATCGATATTGGTAATGCCAATACAGTAGGCAACCACACTGCCGGCAGCGGATCCACGGCCGGGTCCAACAAAAACGCCCATGTCCCTTCCCGCTTTGATGAAATCACTGACAATTAAAAAGTATCCCGCAAAACCCATGGTTTTGATCGTGAATAATTCAAAATCAAGGCGTTCTGTAATCTCCGGACTGAGGTCCGTATATCTTTTTTTTGCCCCCTGGTAAGTGATTTCTTTCAGGTACTCCCATTGGTTCAGGTTATTATCGGCATGGATCTGGAATTCTTTGGGAATGGGGAAAGCGGGGAGCAGGATATCCTTTTTCAGGTTTAAAACCTCTACTTTATCCGCTACCAGACCTGTGTTGGCAATGGCTTCCGGGATATCCCGGAAGAGCTCGGACATTTCTGCCTGGGTTTTTAAATAAAACTGGTCGTTCGGGAATTTGAAACGGCGGTTTTTGAGGCTTACCTCATCATTTACAAAATCATCAAATCCCGGCGTGGATTGTTTTTCTCCCGTATTAATACAGAGCAGGATATCGTGGGCATTATAATCTTCCCGGTCGGTATAGTGACTGTCGTTGGTGGCGATCACGGGAACCTGGTATTTTTTAGCGAGTCTGAGCAGGAACTGGTTGATCTTTTCCTGATCGGGGATCTGGTGGCGCTGGAGTTCTATAAAATAATTATCCCCGAACATATCGAGCCACCATTTGAATTCCTTTTCCGCCTTTTCCTCACCGGCGTGCAGTATGGTTTGAGGAACATAGGCGCCGATACAACAGGTGGTCGCGATCAGCCCCTCATGGTATTGTTCGATCAGGGCTTTATCGATGCGGGGGTACTTGCTGTACATACCCTCCATATAACCGAGGGACGTGAGCCGGATCAGGTTCTGATATCCGGTTTTATTTTTTGCGAGGAGCACCTGGTGGAAGCGTTCATCCTTTTGTTCCTTTGTGAATGTTTTGCGGTGCCGGTCGGCTACCACATAAAATTCGCAGCCGACGATGGGTTTTACTTTCAGGCTGCCGTCTTCATTTTTATGTTTATATGCTTCCGCCACAAAACTGAATGCGCCGAACATATTGCCATGGTCGGTAATGGCCAGGGCAGGCATTTCATCCTTCACTGCCTTATTATAGAGGTTCTGGATGGATGCGGCTCCATCCAGCAGAGAATACTGGGTATGAACATGAAGATGGGAAAATGCGGGCATCGGTATGAACTTGGATTATGCAATTAACAAAGAAAAAAACTGTCCCGAATGAATGGGGGGAAATTGTTAAAAATGAACGGAAAATACCGAAAGTGCTGATTTTGAATGCTCCGGCGGCTGCCCCGGATTCGAAGTCTTTTCAATAAAAGCGTACCTTTGGGCGTTCGAGATCTAAACAATGAAATGAAAAATCAGTTCATTTTACTGCTGCTTCTGATTAACCTGTCTGCCTGCGAAGTGTTCCGTCCGGCAACCCGCCGTACGGACAATTTGTCTGCCGGAACGAATGACCAGACATCCGGGAACCAGTCAGAGCTTAGTTTTATCCGGAATATTTCCACTGAACCCACCGGATCTGAAATTAAAACAGCAGATAGGTCGCCTTATAAAACGGTTTCATCCGGGACAGGTATTTCAACAGAAAACGAGCCGTACGATCCATTACAATTCAAATTTGCCATACTAACGAATAGTCCGGTAGAGGAACTGACTAACCGGCGTTTGCTCGCTTTTATGGATAAGTGGTATGGGGTTCCCTACCATTGGGGAGGTAACAGTAAGGATGGAATCGACTGTTCTGCTTTTACCTGCCAGCTGGTTTCGGATGTTTACCATGTGAACCAGCTTCCGCGTATGAGCGCCGACCAATATAAAGCCACCCGGCGGGTACCCAAAAAGGATCTAAGGGAAGGTGACCTGGTTTTTTTTCACACCATGGGCAGGGGTCAGCGTGTTACACATGTGGGTGTTTACTTATATAATAACCGGTTCGTGCATGCCTCTATTGCCGGAGTGGAGATCAGCGACCTGGGCCAGGGCTATTATTTTCATCATTATGTGGGTGCCGGCCGTGTCATAGAATAGTGACGGTCTTGCAAGAATCCTGTCATTTAGCCATTCCGATTCCTAATTCATTGTAAGATAAGGGCCGAATGACTGCCAAGTCTTCCCATTTCGCCCTTTTCATCGGGATTGGTACAAAATTTAGTGTTACTTAGCTGCCCCTTCTGAAGGGCATCTTAAACTTTTCATTAAAATTAAATTGATACAGTCATGGCTAAAAAGTTAGCGATCTCACCAATCGCAGGTACCAAAAACAGAGTTTTTGTGAAACCTGCGCCAGCAGAAGAAAAAACCTCCGGTGGTATTATCATACCTGACACGGCAAAGGAAAAACCCCAGCGCGGCGAAGTCGTTGCGATCAGTGAAATAGATGAGGACGGTAAGAAGCCTGTCGTGAAGGTAGGCGACGTCGTTTTATACGGTAAATATTCCGGCACTGAAATCAGCTTTGAAGGACAGGATTTTCTTTCCATGAGAGAGTCCGATATTATCGCGAAGTTCTAAGACAAATTTGAAAGCCTGAAAATTTGGGAATTTGAGAATAAAATCAAATTTTCAGGTTTGCAGGTAAAATCTATTTTCAAATTCAAATATTCATAAATTCTCAAATTTAATATTATGGCAAAACAACTTTTCTTCGACATCGAAGCAAGAAATAAAATGAAAAAGGGCGTGGACATTCTGGCCAACGCGGTAAAAGTTACCCTGGGTCCCAAAGGCCGCAATGTGGTAATCGAAAAGAAATTTGGCGCCCCGGTCATTACCAAGGATGGTGTGACGGTCGCAAAAGAAATTGAACTGGAAGACCTGATCGAAAACATGGGTGCCCAGATGGTGAAAGAAGTTGCCTCAAAAACGGCCGACATCGCCGGCGACGGTACCACCACGGCAACCGTGCTTGCCCAGAGCATTATCAGTGAAGGTTTGAAAAATGTTGCAGCCGGTGCCAATCCGATGGACCTGAAGCGTGGAATTGACAAAGCGGTCGTTGCCGTTGTCAATAACCTGAAAGCCCAGTCCCAGACTATTGGAAATGACAGCAAGAAAATCCAGCAGGTAGCTTCCATTTCTGCCAACAACGATGAAACCATCGGAAAGCTGATCGCAGAAGCATTTGCAAAAGTCGGTAAGGAAGGTGTGATTACGGTTGAAGAAGCGAAGGGTACTGACACAACAGTAGATGTGGTGGAAGGTATGCAGTTCGACCG
>DHWT01000119.1:9731-10396 GCA_002413325.1 Chitinophagaceae bacterium UBA5175
ATGCAGTTCGACCGCGGTTATATTTCTCCCTATTTCGTTACCAACAGCGAAAAAATGGAAGCTGAATTGCAGAATCCCTATATTCTTATCTATGATAAGAAGATCTCTGCCATGAAAGATATTTTACATATCCTCGAAAAGGTTGCCCAGGGTGGACGTCCGCTGCTGATCATAGCTGAAGACCTGGAAGGTGAAGCACTGGCAACCCTCGTGGTAAATAAATTAAGGGGTACACTGAAAGTGGCTGCTGTAAAGGCTCCGGGCTTCGGAGACCGCAGAAAAGAAATGCTGCAGGATATTGCGATCCTGACCAAGGGGATCGTGATCAGCGAAGAACAGGGTTACAAACTGGAGAATGCTGACCTCAGCTACCTGGGTACCGCTGCTTCTGTCACCATTGACAAAGACAACACAACAGTTGTAGGAGGAAAAGGAAAGAAGGAAGATATCACCGCCCGTGTAAATCAGATCAAGGCGCAGATTGAAACCACTACTTCCGACTACGACAAGGAAAAATTACAGGAACGCCTCGCTAAGTTAAGCGGTGGTGTTGCTGTACTGTATATCGGAGCTGCCACGGAAATGGAAATGAAGGAGAAGAAGGATCGTGTTGACGACGCCCTGCATGCTACCCGGGCCGCCGTGGAAGAAGGCATCGTTCCCGG
>DHWT01000249.1:0-7744 GCA_002413325.1 Chitinophagaceae bacterium UBA5175
TATCCGAAGCAGATGCAGGAAGAACTGATGAAAGCGTATAATCAGAAATGGTCCGCAGCGGATCAGAAAGATCAGTCTGAACCCGATACGGTATTCAGGGCGCCGGTTGATTTTAACGCCGACATCGATCACTTTGGGCATTTCTTTGACGGTGTGAGAAATGGAACGCCCGTGATAGAAGATCCGGTATTTGGTTTCCGTGCGGCAGCTCCCTGTCTGGCTGCAAACGATAGTTATTTTGAAAATAAGATCATCCATTGGGATCCGGTCAATATGAAACTCATTCACTGATTATCATGATACATGGAAAGAAATTATGATTATGAGCAGCTCTGGCGGTTTACAAAAAATGTATTTACAAGTATTGGTTGCAACGAAGAACATGCCTTGTTGGCAGCGACCGGTTTATTAAGGGCCGACCTGCGCGGTATTGATTCCCATGGTATTGCCCGCTTAACAGGTTATGTCAGGTTATGGGAAGCCAAACGCGCCAATGCCAGTCCGAACCTGGAGCTGGTGCATGAAACCCCTTCCACCGGCGTCGTGGACGGGGATGGCGGATTTGGCCTGGTGGCAGCGCCCTTTGCTATGGACCTGGCGATCAGCAAGGCAAAAAATGTGGGCAGCGGATGGATTGCGGTCAGGAATTCCAATCATTTTGGAATTGCCGCGCATCATGCATTAAAGGCTTTGGAAGGAGACATGATCGGAATCGTGATGACCAATGCCAGTGCCCTGGTGGCTCCCACTTTCTCACTCGAGCGACTACTGGGCACCAACCCCATTTGTGTGGCTGTACCGGCCGGGAGTGAACCCCCCTTCGTGGCGGACCTGGCTACTACTACGGCAGCCAACGGCAAACTGGAAATCCTGCAAAGGAAAAACCAGGAAGCGCCGGAAGGCTGGATCCAGGATAAAGAAGGAAATAGCTCCACCAATCCTCATGAATTAAAAGCAGGAGGTGCATTACTGCCCCTGGGTGGTGACCGGGAACACGGCAGTCATAAGGGCTATGCACTCGGCGCCATCGTTGATATTTTTTCAGGCGTATTAAGCGGAGCGAATTATGGTCCCTGGGTGCCTCCATTTCCGGCCTATGTTCCGGTTCCGGAAAATATGCCCGGAAAAGGTATTGGTCATTTCTTCGGGGCTTTGCGAATTGATGCATTCAGGAAACCGGAAGAATTTAAAAAAGACATGGATCAATGGCTGAATCGGTTCAGGCAGGCAAAACCGATTGCAGGTTTTGAAAGGGTGCTGGTACCCGGCGACCCGGAAAGAATGATGGAAACCCATCGCAGGAAAAATGGCATACCCCTTTTGCATGCTGTAATCCAGGACCTCGAACACCTGGCAGAACGATTCAAAATCCCGGCCCCGGGATTATAGCTATTATTTACCGAAAATGCAATAATTCCTCCCCGAACTAAGTTATTACACGTATTGTAGCTTGAAATCCAATATTGGAATGGCACTCCTGAATTGGGAAAAATCTTTTCAAAAATTGAAAGGTAACCCATTAAGGATCAGGGAATTTGGAATTGGTATGCCAATTGAATCCCTTTGGGTGTCAAAAACCGCGTCTATGAAAAATGTCTACATATATACTGTAAATTCTTACGGTAAAACCATAAAAGGGGCCATCGCTGATGCGAATCCGAGTCCCCAAACCCGGGCTTTCAGAATTCGGGGAAGTGTGATCTTTATGCTGGGTATCATCTTTATTTTTAGTGCTTTTGAGTTGAGGTCACAGAATTGCCCGGTTTCGGGAACAACGACCATAAGCAGCAGTGAAAACACCTATTATCCGGGCATACAGGCAGCCGTTTCAGCCGGGGCCACATCGATTAATTTAGGAGCCATTGGTGCCGGTACGAATTTTGGTAATACGCCCATTGCTACGGGCGATATCGTATTAATTATACAGATGCAGGGGGCGCAGATAACGGTACCCGGTTCAAAAACCAATTCGGGTTATGGAGATGGTAGTGGTGGTGGGAGTGGGATGATCTCGACCAACCTGGTTGCGGGACATATGGAATTTGCCGTTGCAACGAATGCAGTTCCTTTGGGAGGTGGTACATTGAATATTGCAGCAGGACTGACTTATAATTATGCATACACCCCTTTTGGAGCCAATGGACAATACACCTATCAGGTTATCCGGGTGCCACAGTATTATAATATTCAACTGGGAGCCACGATCACCGCGCCCAATTGGAATGGTTCAACAGGTGGTGTAATTGTGCTCAGCGCAATCAATCAATTTGACTTTAATGGCCAGACTATAACTGCGACGGGTGCCGGTTTTCGCGGCGGCGGCGGTCGTGCATTGAATGGACAGTCCGGGTTAAGTAAAAATGATTTTTATGATCTCTCAACCTCTAATGCCATGGGGAGTAAGGGTGAGGGAATTGCAGGTACACCCAGATATGTTTATTTTAATAATGCGCTGGTAGATAATGGCGCCGCGAATGAGGGTTATCCTGGTGGTAGTTACGCCCGTGGTGCTCCCGGTAATGCCGGAGGCGGTGCAAACGATAATGACCCCCCAGGTAACGACCAGAATGCCGGCGGTGGCGGTGGAGGAAACGGTGGAGCAGGTGGTGGCGGCGGCAGGGGCTGGTTTTCCGGCGGATATGTCGGAGGTCGGGGCGGTACAGCCTTTGTGACTTTTCCAATTTCTGCTGCTACAACATATTATGCTCCAAACCGCCTGATCATGGGGGGCGGCGGAGGCGCAGGCACATCGAATAATGCAACCGGAACCCCGGGCGGTGGTGTTGCCAGTGGCGGGGCAACCGGCGGTGGTATGGTGATTATTAATTCAACAACCATTATAGGAACAGGAACCATCCATGCAGATGGAGCTGCTGGTAACAGTACTGTAACCATTGATGGTTCCGGTGGGGGTGGCGCAGGCGGAAGTATATTAATTTATGCGGTTAGCGGTCAGTCCGGAATCACGGCTACGGCAAATGGAGGGAATGGTGCTGATAATCATCCGGCAGGGTTGAGTGCAACGCAGCACGGACCCGGTGGTGGCGGTGGTGGTGGTGTGATCTTTTCTAATGCTGCTTTAAATGTTGCATCAACCGTAACGCAGGGTATTGCCGGTACCAGTTTTGGTTCTACAAATACAGATAATTATGGTGCTACAGATGGTTATGTTGGTGTACTTACCCAAACCTTCCCATTCTCCCAGCTGCCCCCGAATATGCAGATCTGTCAATCGATCGTACTTCCGGTTACGATTCTGAGCTTCAACGCAAATTATGTATCTGCCAATAACGTAAAAGTAGCCTGGTCAACCACGGATGAAGTCAACGCTTCCTATTTTGAAGTGGAAAGAAGCTCGGATGCCACCCATTTTATGGGTGTTGCACAGGTGAATGCCAGTGAGTCTCTCAACCCGGTTCATTCCTATAGCATCAATGATCAGCTGTATAATATCAATAGCAATATGGTGTATTACCGCCTGCGGATCGTGGATAAAGATGGTAAATACTCATACAGTAAAATCGTTCCGGTAAGGCTGGATCAGCCTGAAAACAACCTTTCCGTATATCCAAACCCGGTAGATAATTTCGTTACACTGAATTTATACACCGATAAACCGGGTACCGGTATGTTACGACTGATTGATAATTCCGGAAAACAGATTATGACCCGGTCATTCACGGTAATCAACGGGAATAACAGCGTGGTTCTGGATCAGATCGGGAATCTGCCCAGGGGAATCTATATGATCCAGGTATTGGTAAACAATAATCTCTATAATCAAAAGATCATAAAAAAATAAGAACCAATCTGGTTTTAAAAACGCCACCCCGGTTAAAGCCAAGGTGGCGTTTTCGTTTGTATATTTGCGATCCCAAAAATGGATCGCATGAAAGTTATGAAATTCGGAGGTACTTCGGTCGGTAAACCGGAGCGTATGCATGAGGTGGCCAAACTCATCACCGCCGATCCCGAAAAAAAGATCGTCGTTTTAAGTGCCCTCAGTGGCACAACCAATGCCCTGGTGGAAATCGGACAGTCAGCCGCCCGTTTCGAAAGGGAAAAGGCGGCTGAACAAATCAGCAAACTCAGCAGTCATTATCACTCGTTTATAGGGCAATTGCTGAATACGGAGAAGGCCCGTGAACAGGCCCTTGCGATCATCCGGGAACATTTTGAATTCCTAAGCATCATACTGCGTATTTCATTCAGCGAATCCCTGAATAAAGATATCCTGGCCCAGGGCGAATTGCTTTCCACCAAACTGTTCAGTGTTTACCTGGAAGAACAGGGTATTCCCCATGTTTTACTGCCGGCTCTGGAATTCATGCGGATTGATGAAACGGACGAACCCCAGCTGGATCTGATCCGTACCCGGCTCACGGAATTGCTGGCCAGATATCCGGAGAACAAACTTTTTATCACCCAGGGATATATCTGCCGCAATGCAAAAGGAGAAGTGGACAACCTGAAGAGAGGGGGCAGTGATTATACCGCGTCCCTGGTGGCCGCTGCCATACAGGCAACGGTTTGTGAGATCTGGACAGATATTGACGGGATGCACAATAATGATCCCCGGATTGTAAAGAAAACATTACCCGTTGAGCAATTGAGTTTTGATGAAGCGGCTGAGCTGGCTTATTTCGGCGCAAAAATCCTGCATCCGACCTGTATCTGGCCTACCCAGCAGCAAAATGTACCTGTAAAGCTGCTCAATACCATGCAGCCATCAGCGACGGGTACCGTGATACAGAAATCCACTTCCACCAAGGGGGTGAAAGCCATCGCCGCTAAAGACGGCATCATTGCCATCAACATAAAAAGCAGCCGTATGCTGCTGGCCTATGGCTTTCTGCGGAAAATATTTGAAGTTTTCGAAAAATACAAAACGCCCATTGATATGGTTACTACTTCCGAAGTGGCCGTTTCCGTTACCATTGACAATGGCATTCATCTGCCGCAGATTCTGAAAGAACTGGAACCTTTCGGAACCACGGAAGTGGAAACCGATCAGACCATCGTATCCATTGTAGGCAATGAAATTGTGGAGACCCGGGATGTGCTGAATAAAATCTTTGAAGCCCTTTCCCAGGTACCCGTGCGCATGGTGAGTTACGGCGGAAGCAAGCACAATGTTTCGGTGCTGATTCCTTCATCATTTAAGAATCTGACCCTGCAGAAGTTGAATGTAAAGCTATTTGGCCTGGAATAGGCTGGCCCTGTTTAAGAACTGGCGCTCAAATAAAAAATCCTTCCGCCGCCAGGCAGAAGGATTTTAATATGTTTTTCCGGAGTAAATGATTAATAATCCCTGTCGAAGCCGCCACCACCGCTGTTTCCGCGGTTATAGCCCCCTTTCTTATAACCACCACCGCCGCCACTGCCACCACCGAAACCTCTCTTTTTGAAGCCGCCGCCACCGCTGCCCTGCTGTTTAGGCTGGGATTCGTTGACTATAATTTTGCGACCCATTACTTCAGAGTCATACAAAGCCGTTATGGCTGCCTGTGCCTCCGCGTCGTTTTCCATTTCAACAAATCCAAAGCCTTTGCTGCGGCCTGAAACTTTGTCTTTAACGATTTTTGCGGAACCTACAGCCCCGTGTTGTTCAAAAAGGTTTCTGAGATCCTCATCGGTCATTTGCCAGGAGAGGTTGCCTACATAAATGTTCATTGTGCTAAAATTAAAAAATGATTAAAACAACTCTAAACTTCGTAGCTACGATGAACGATGGTACGATCAAACGGGATGCACCAGCACAGCTTATAACTAGAATAACAGAGCGATTGTAAAGATAGGAATTTTTATAACTCCCTAAAATTTTGTGCGGCGGGCCTAGGTCCTAAAGTCCGGGTACGCGTGGCACGCAAAAACCCTTCCCGGTTAAAGGGGAAGGGTTTAAAATTTATGAAACGGGGGATTATTCAGCGGTTACTTCAAAATCAACTTCTGTTTCATTGCCATGGCCAAAATCCACTTTTGCCTTATAAGTTCCCAGTTCTTTCACTTCTGAAAGAATGTGAATCCGGCGGCGGTCGATTTCATAGCCTTTCTGGTCGCGGATGGCACGGGCCAGCTGTACAGAGGTAACACTTCCGAAAATCTTTCCGCTGGTTCCGGTTTTGGCACCGATTTTCAGCGGAGAAGCTTTCAGCACTTCGATTACCTTATTTACTTCGGCCAGCAGTTTTTCTTCTTTCTTTTTCTGCTGTTTGATTTTTTCGTCCAGCTGTTTCAGGTTGGACGGACTGGCTTCAATCGCCTTTTTTTGGGGAATCAGGAAGTTGCGTGCATAACCGTTTTTTACGCTCACCTTTTCGTGGGCGGCACCCAGGTTATCCACGTCCTGAATCAGAATGATTTCCATTTTTACTTATTTGATCCTCTTCCCGGGTTTTCCGGTTGAGAGCGTATTATTTAAATAAATCTGTTACGTAGGGCAGAATGGCCATTTGCCTGGCTTTCTTGATCGCATCGGCCACTTTGCGCTGGTATTTCAGCGAATTGCCCGTAATGCGGCGCGGAAGCATTTTACCCTGTTCGTTCAGAAATTTTTTCAGGAATTCACCGTCTTTATAATCCACATAACGGATATGGTATTTTTTAAAACGGCAGAATTTCTTAGCCCGCTGCTGGGTCTTGATCGCGGTCAGATACTTGATCTCATTGGTCTTTGCCATGTTAAACCTCCGCTTTTTCTGTTCCTGTTGGTACACCACTTCTCTTTCTGGCATTGTACTCGACGGCGTATTTATCGAGTCTGGTAGCCATGAAACGTAACACGGTTTCGTCGCGGAGAATCTGAATTTTCAGCTTCTCATTGAAGTCGGATGGCGCATTATATTCCATGACCCAGTATAAACCCGTGGTTTTTTTCTGGATGGGATACGCCAGTGATTTAAGACCCCAGGGATTGTCGTGCACCACTTTGCCGCCGTTATCTTTAACGAAGGCCGTGTATTTGTTCTGGGCGGCTTTAAAATCCTCCTCAGACAGCACAGGGGTAAAAATCACCATCAATTCATAATTGTTCATTTCCCTGTTTTTGGTAAAAAAAATTAATTGGGCAGCGAAAGTAGTGCTTTTTGTGGAAATAACGAAAGGAAGTTGTCGGTTTACGGATGACAATTGACGGATTCGGTCGCGATTCAAAGACAGGCACCGTCAACCATTCACCGACAACCGTCAACCTGTCAGAACAACCCAAATGGTACCATCTTTGAACGGCAAGGCTAAAACAGCCGAATATGCAAAAAGGAAGTATCCGGGTACAAACAGAGAATATCTTTCCCATCATTAAGAAATTTTTGTACAGTGACCATGAAATATTTCTTAGAGAGCTGATTAGCAATGCAGTAGATGCTTCCCAAAAACTAAAAACCCTTTCCTCCCTCGGGGAAGCAAAGGGTGAGATCGGGGACCTTTCCATCCAGGTGAAACTGGATAAGGAAGCCAAAACGGTTACGATCTCCGACCATGGTATCGGAATGACGGCCGAAGAAGTTGATAAATACCTCAATCAGGTGGCTCTTTCGGGTGCTGAAGAGTTTGTCAATAAATATAAGGGTCAGAACGAAAATGCTATTATCGGCAAATTCGGTCTCGGGTTCTATTCGGCTTTTATGGTGAGCAGCCAGGTGGAAGTGATTTCAAAATCCTATAAGGAGGGTGCGCCTGCCGTAAAATGGGAATGTGACGGAAGCCCGGAATACTCCCTGGCGGAAGACGGCAAAACAGAAAGGGG
>DHWT01000249.1:8071-11530 GCA_002413325.1 Chitinophagaceae bacterium UBA5175
GGAATCCTTGAAAAATTCTGCCGTTTCCTGCCCGTCCCGGTATTTTTTGAAGAAAAACAAATCAATAATACACATCCCGCCTGGACCCGCAAACCCAGCGAGCTTACGACAACGGATTACCAGAATTTTTATAAAGAGTTGTATCCCTTTAATGAACCGCCTTTATTCTGGATTCATTTGAATGTGGACTATCCTTTTAACCTCACCGGTATTTTATATTTTCCAAAGATCAAACAGAGTTACGAGATCCAGAAAGACAAAATCCAGCTTTACAGCAACCAGGTTTTTGTTACAGATGAGGTAAAAGATATCGTGCCTGAATTCCTGATGCTGCTTCAGGGTGTGATCGACAGCCCGGATATTCCTTTAAATGTGAGCAGGAGTTATCTGCAGGGAGATCCGAACGTTAAAAAGATCAACAACCATATTACTAAAAAAGTAGCCGACAAACTGGAAGAAATTTTCAATAAGGAAAGAAAGGAATATGAAGAGAAATGGGAAAGCCTGGGCCTGTTTGTGAAATACGGCATGATGACTGACGATAAATTCCTTGAAAAGGCCAATAAGTTCCATATCATGGAAGATGCCGATGGTTCCCGGTTTTATACTTTGGAAGAATATAGAAATGCTGCCGAAACCCTCCAGAAGAATAAAGACGGCAAACTGGTTATCATCTACACCACCAATCCCGTTCAGCAGGATAGTTATATCCGGGCTGCCAGTGGTAAGGGATACAAAGTGGTGAAACTGGAAACCATCGTAGATGCCGGTTTCATCAACCAGATGGAAATGAAATGGGAACATGTTCATTTTACGCGTGTGGACAGTGAAGTGGTCGACAACCTCATTGATAAACAGGATGCGGCAGAAAGCGTACTAGGCAAGGAAGACGTGGAAAAACTGAAGTCTTTATTTGCAGTTGATATTCCTTCCCTGCATGTAACGGTTGAAGTAAAGGGTTTGAGTCCGGAAGCAATGCCCGTCGTGGCAACCCGGCCCGAGTTCATGCGCCGTATGAAGGACATGGCTGCTCTGAACGGCAGTATGGGCGCGTTCTATGCAAACATGCCTGATGAAGTGACACTCACCGTGAATGGTAATCATCCCATCTATCCAAATATTCTGGACGAAGCGGATTCTGATAAACAAAAGAAACTGGTACATAACCTGGCCGACCTGGCCCTGCTAAGCCAGGGATTGCTCAAGGGGGTTGAACTGACGGATTTTATACAGCGTAGTGTGGAACTGATTGGCGCGAAGGATAAGAACCGGATCATTTTGGAAAGTTGAATAACGCGTAACGCTTTAAAATATATCCTGCGTCATTTAGGGTGAATCTTTCTTTATAATCTTTTCTAAAGGAGGTCAGCTTCAGACGTCAGGCGTTCCGGGTTAAGCCTTATATCAAGAATTTTCAACTGTAGTTTCTTTTCCCCGTTCCATTCATTTACTTCGAGTGTATAGGCAAGATCCAGCGGTTGGCCGGATTGGATCAGCGGCCATTTCTCTGCCATATTAAAGGCGATGCCGGAGAAGATCCGGTCATCCTGCCGCAAAAACAAACGGAGGTGTTTTTCTTTCAGTAATTTCGAATAGCCGGTTTCCATTACCTGCTCAGAAACAAGAACCGGTTTGTAATTCTCCGGACCAAAGGGTTCCATCTGTTCGATGATGCGGTAAATCTGAAAATCAAGATCCCTGAATTTTGCAACAGCGTCCACTTCAAGTTCCGGTATCAGAAATCGCGGATCAATTGTTTCAGAAACGACTTCTTCAAACTTCCTGCTGAACCCTTCAATATTTTCCGGCACCAGCGTCATACCGGCTGCAGCGAAATGTCCGCCATATCCGACCAGCCATTCGCGGCAGGCATGAATGGCTTCATATAAATTAAAACCCGGCACGCTGCGTGCCATGCCCGAAGCGAATTCACCGCTTTGCGTAAGCACGATGGTCGGACGATAATATTTTTCAATCAGCCGCGACGCAACAATACCTACGACGCCTTTGTGCCAGTGGGATTGATACAATACAGTTGACTTCCGGTTACGCATAATTTCATCACCTGCTATCAATGCAAGTGCTTCTTCCGTAATGCTGGAATCGGTTTCCCGGCGGTCCGTATTATCGGCGTGTAATAAATTGGCGTATAAAAGAGCTTCCTCGTAATTTTCTGCAATGAACATCAGGACCGCTTTGCGCGCATCGTCCATTCTGCCTGCCGCATTCACGCGGGGCGCAATCGTGAATACCAGGGAAGTGATGGAAGCCGGTGTGGCCAGTCCGCTTATATTCATCAGCGCGCGGATGCCGTGATTGGGGTTTTCATTAATTTTTTTTAATCCCAGGAAACACAGCACGCGGTTTTCTCCGGTCATGGGAACAATATCAGCAGCAATGGCAATCGCTACCAGGTCCAGGTAAACCATATAGGTTTCTTCCGGAAGCGCAAGAGCCTGGCATAAAGCGGTGATGAGTTTAAAAGCTACCCCGCATCCGCATAGTTCTTTGTAAGGATATGGACAACCGGGTTGTTTGGGGTTGAGAATGGCGATAGCCGGGGGTAAAATCGTATCGGGTAAATGATGGTCGCAGATAATAAAATCAATCCCGCCGGATTTGGCATATTCCACCAGTTCAATTGATTTGATTCCGCAGTCTACCGAAATAATTAATTGAAATGTATTTTCTTTAGCAAAGTCGATCCCCGCTTTTGAAACACCGTATCCTTCACGGTGCCTGTGCGGGATATAAAAATCGATATGAACCGGGTCGTGTATTTTACAAAGCAACTGAACCATCAGGGCAACTGAACTGGTACCATCCACATCATAATCTCCAAAGACCAGGATTTTTTCTTTTTCTTCAATAGCCCGGAGAATCCGTTTTACGGCCAGATCCATACCCTTCATCAGCCAGGGATCCGTCAGTTGGGATATTTCCGGCCGGAAAAATGTTTTCGCCTCTTCAAAGTTTTCAATTCCGCGGCCTACGAGGATTCGGCTGATCAGGGGGTGAATTTTCAATGCCTCCGCCAGGGCATTTACTTTATGATCGTCCGTGATTTTTATTTTCCATCTCTTCTGCATGGGCTGGCGGTAATGAGTTATGAATTATGAGGCATGAATTATGAGTTAGGAAGAAGACTTAATACTTCCGGTCGGTTGTAAAACGAACCAGTTCCTCGAGGGCTTTCCTTACCTCATTATCTTCAAATTCGTGCAGGATCTCCAGGGCCGCATCACGATATTGAAACATTTTATTTGTGGCATAACGGATACCGCCGGCTTTTACAACCTGTCCGATAACATAACGTATCTTTTCAGGATCCCGATTCTGGTTTTTTATTATATATATCAACTCCCGGCGAAGGGATTTGTTGACCGTATTCAAAGTATATATCAGGGGAAGGGTCAGTTTTTTTTCTTTCAGGTCATTTCCCGACGGTTTACCGGTTTT
>DHWT01000249.1:11790-17739 GCA_002413325.1 Chitinophagaceae bacterium UBA5175
TCATCCCCGTAATCAAAAAGGTCGTCCTTTATCTGGAAGGCGACTCCTACGGCTTCTCCGAAGCGGCTTAGCTTATCTGCGACGGTTTCGTCCCCACTGGTGGAAAATGCCCCTGCCGCGCAGGAGGAAGCGAGCAGGGAAGCGGTCTTATTCCGGATAATCTCAAAATAAACAGCTTCTTCCAGGTTCAGGGTCCTGGCTTTTTCAATCTGCAGGAGTTCCCCCTCGCTCATTTTCCGGACAGCGCCGGAAAGCAGTTGTAAAATTTTGAAATCGTTATGATCCAGCGATAGTAGTAAACCCTTGGCCAGGAGGTAGTCGCCCACCAGAACGGATATCTTGTTTTTCCATAACGCATAGGTGGAAAAAAACCCCCTTCTTTCCAGTGATTCATCCACTACATCATCGTGCACCAGGGTGGCCGTATGCAGGAGTTCCACCAGAGAAGCTGCCCTGTAAGTACTTTCATTTACCGGCCCGCATAACCGGGCCGACAGAAATACAAACATGGGCCTGAGCTGTTTCCCTTTGCGGTTTACAATGAAACGCATGATCCGGTCCAGCAGGGGTGTCTGGGATTTGACCGCTTCCCGGAATTTTTTTTCAAAAACAATCAATTCTTCCCGTAGTAATGATTGGGCTAATTGCATAAAATGACCGCCAATTTACTACTTTATACTACGGGGATTATAAATACCGGTCTGTATCGGGATGAATTGGCAATATTCTCCACAAATCTGTGGTTTCCAGTTTCTTTAGGCATAAAAAATTTGCAATTTAAGGGTTAACTTATATTTTTGCTAAAGTGTATAGTTGTATTTAATCACGTCATTCACACAAACTTCAGTCTTATGATAAGGAAAAAGTACGTCGTACTAGCCGTTTTCTTGTTGGCCTTACTTTCACAGGGTTTCGCACAGGACAATACTTCAGAAAGCGCCAGCAGTTACGATATACGTGATTCCTCTCTCATTCCTGCGAAGAGAATTCCCCAACACAATGAATTTTTAAATAATGCATATCCTTTCCCTGCCAGACCCCGTGATGAATGGGAAATTGGCTTAAAGGGGGGTATGTCAACCGTTTCCGGAGCCGTAAGAGCCTGGCTGCCTACTTTTGGAGTTGGACTTCACGTAAGGAAATCATTGGGTTATGTCTTTTCCATTCGGGCAGAGTATGATTATCTGAGTGCCAAAGGATTAAATTGGCAGCCTTCTTTCACAGGGTACTCAGCAAACCCGGTGATCAGTCAATATTATAATGCCAACATCAGAGAGCCCGTATTTTACAATTACAAAACAACCATACAGGAGCTTTCCATACAAGGAGTTGCCAATCTTAATAATATCCGTTTTCACAAAGCAAAATCATCCGTACTGTTCTATATTTTTGGCGGGGTAGGTGTTGCAACTTATGCCACAAAGTATAATTTAATCGGCGCCAACGGGCAACCCTACGATTATTCCGGAATCATCAGCCAATTCGGAATCAGTGGGTTCACGTATGACAACCGAAAAGCCATTAAAAGCGCCCTGAAGAACATGATGGACGGTTCTTTTGAAACCATTGCCCAAAGGGATCCTTCGCAGCCAAAACTCGATGGTGTCCCCATTATACCGGTATTTGTGGTTGGTCCGGGTATGGAAATAAAACTCAGCGACCGGTTCAATATTGGCATAGAAGATAAAATTTCCCTTACCAAGTCTAAGCTGATCGACGGCCAGGAATGGCAGGAAACCGGTTCGCCCACTGTACATGCCATGACCCACGATGATGTGTATAATTTTGTTTCAGTGGGTCTTAATTATAATCTCGGTAAGAGGGCGGTTGAGCCGCTCTGGTGGATCAACCCGCTGGATTATGCTTACAGCGAAATCAATGCCCCCCGTCATATGAAACTTCCGAAACCTGTGCTGGATGATGCAGACGGGGATGGCGTAACAGACCAGTTCGATCATGAACCAAACACACCTGCCGGTTGCCCGGTAGATACCCACGGGGTTAGCCGCGATACGGATGGTGACGGTGTTCCGGATTGCAAGGATAAAGAACTCATTACGCCAACACAATGCCAGCCGGTCGATGCAGATGGTGTAGGTAAATGTCCGGATCCGGCCTGCTGTAAGGAAATTAATGCCAGACTGGATTCCGGTGGTCTGGGGACTATGGGCAGAGCACGTTGCTTTATCGGGGATCTTCCGAGCATCGTGTTCAAAGGCAGAACCGTAACCCTCAGCAAAGACGGGAAGGCCCTCGCCTCTACCATTGCTGAAAAAATGAGAAATAACCCGGCTTGTAAAGTAGCCGTAATCGGTTATGGTGAATCCAGTAAATCAGCACAACAGCTCAGCTGGGACCGGGTGAATGAAGTGATCAAATACCTGGTTGAAAAGGAAGGGATTAACTCAGACCGCTTCATATTCCGTTATGGTCAGACTGGCGGCGATGAAAATACCATTGATATTAAGGATGGTACAGGCGAAGAAGGACCCAATACGGTTCCTGCCCCCCATCCGAACCTGCGTAAGAGATAATACCCCGCAAGGGATTGATGGATGGCCTCATCCTGTCCGCTCAGGCGGACAGGATGAGGCCATCCTGTTTCAAGCATTATTTTAACATAAATGACAGCAGGAACCGCATGAAAACGGCCTATTTTCGTTTCTTACCTAAAAATTGTAATTTCGCAGGCTTCATGAGACCATTATTCCTCGCTTTTATCATATTAGCAGCTTTCAGCTCCTGCTCGATTTTCAAGAAATCCAGTGGCCCGTCCACCAATTTCAACAAAGTGCTGAAAAGTACGGATTATACTTACAAGCAGCAGATGGCTGAAAAATACTATGTGAATAAGGATTATAACCACGCCCAGCTGCTTTATGATGATCTCTACCGGGTATTGAAGGGATCGGAACATTTTGAAGATATCTGGTACAAATATGCCTATTGCGCTTATTACCTGAAGGATTATATCAATGCGGAAAATCTGTTCAAAGGTTTTGTGGAAGCATTCCCAAACAGCCCGAAGTCAGACGAAATGGATTATATGCGGGCTTATTGCTTTTTTAAGGAGTCGCCCAAATATCAGCTGGACCAGACCAATACGACCAAGGCGATGGGTTTTATGCAGGCTTTTGTTGCCCAGCACCCCAATTCCGATAAGGTAAAAGTAGCTGATAGCATCATTGATGTATGCCGGTCCAAACTGGAACAGAAGGATTTTGAGAATGCGAAGCTTTATTATAACCTGCAGGCAACAAATACTGCCTATTTAAAAGCAGCCTCCCTTACTTTCAACATCCTGATGAATACCTATCCGGATTCACAATTCAGTGATGAATACAAGTTGTATCTGATCAAATCGGAATACCTGTATGCCATACAGAGCATGGAAGATAAGAAAAAAGCACGCCTGGAGCAGGTTCTGACGGATTGTAATGATTTTAATGACCGGTTTCCGGAAAGTAAGCTGAAAAAACAGGTACAGGAATACCAGGAACTCACCAATAACTCAATTAAAAAAATAGATGATAATGAGCAAACTAAGAAGGCAGGTTAGCACACATATTTCTAATATGGCTGAAACGAAAAATCTGACTGACCTGAAAAATAAGACCGGCAATCTGTATGAATCCATTGCCATCATTGCAAAAAGGGCCAACCAGATCAATATCACCATGAAGGAAGAACTTCACAGCAAGCTGGAAGAGTTCGCAACCCATACTGACTCCCTGGAAGAAATCCATGAGAACAAGGAGCAGATTGAAATTTCCAAGGCATATGAAAGAATGCCCAATGCGGCATTGCTCGCTACCCAGGAATTCATGGAAGACAAGATCTATTACCGTAAGAACGAAGACGATCTCTTCAGCTAGTCCCAATTGAATTTATGGCAGAAGGAAAGAAAATACTATTGGGTATCTGCGGCAGTATTGCTGCATATAAATCCATCCTTCTGACCAGGCTGCTCCTGAAAGCCGGTGCTGAGGTAAAAGTGGTGATGACGCCGTCGGCTAAGGATTTCGTGACTCCGTTATCTATTTCTACGATTTCAAAAAACGAGGTCCTCAGCGATTTATCCCGGAACGATGTATGGAACAACCATGTTCAGCTCGGCCGCTGGGCCGATGTGATGCTGATCGCGCCGCTCAGCTGCAATACACTCGCCAAAATGGCGAATGGAATATGTGATAATCTCTTACTGGCCACTTATCTCTCTGCCGTTTGTCCCGTAGTGGTTGCACCGGCCATGGATGAGGACATGTGGCTTCATCCTTCTACAAAGGCCAATATCGGGAAACTGCAGGCTTTTGGAAACCGCGTGATACCGGTTGAAAAAGGGGAGCTGGCCAGTGGGCTTTACGGGGATGGCCGGATGGCCGAACCCGAACAGATCATTTCCTTCCTGGAAATGAATTTTTTTTTTAACGGAGAATTAAAAGGTCAAAAAGCACTGGTCACAGCCGGTCCGACCCACGAACCCCTGGACCCGGTAAGGTATATCGGGAACCATTCGACCGGTAAAATGGGCGTGGCCCTGGCCCGTGAACTGGCACAGCGGGGCGCTGAAGTGGAATTGGTGATGGGACCTTCCCAGATCGAAATCCATGATCCCCGCATCCGGGTTACCCGGGTGCATTCAGCAGGAGAAATGTATAATGCCTGCCTCGAAATATTTCCCTCTACCCGGATCGCTGTCATGTCGGCCGCAGTGGCAGACTATACCCCGGTTTCTTTTTCTCCGGAAAAAATAAAAAAGAATTCGGAAACGTTCACCCTGGAGTTATCACGGACAAAGGATATTCTACGTGCCCTCGGAGAGAAAAAAAAAGCCGGTCAGATTCTGGTTGGATTCGCTCTGGAGAACACCGATGAAACATCTTATGCCAGGCAAAAACTGGAGTCTAAGAACGCAGACATGATTGTGCTGAATTCGTTAAAGGACGCGGGTGCCGGATTTGGTTTTGATACCAACCAGGTGACCATTTTTGAAAAAAACGGAGCTGAAGTCCCATATCCAAAAAAAACCAAACAACAGGTGGCCCGTGATATCGTTGACCGTATTATAAAACTCCTCTGATGCGTGCAAAGATCCTGATCCTGATTTCATTCACTGTCGTTTTTTCGCAAAAGGCATTGTGCCAGGAACTCCAGGCTAATGTAACCGTACTGTCTAACCGGATCAGCACGAGCGTGGATAAGCAGATTTTTACAACGCTTCAGTCTGCCCTGTACAATTTCATGAATGGCCGTAAATGGACCAATATCGCGTTTAACAATAACGAAAAAATTCCCTGCAATTTTTTATTGAACCTCAGCGGGGCAACGGATAACAACACGTATACCGCGCAGTTGACCGTACAAACGGGCAGAACGATTTACAATACTTCCTACCAGAGCCCGCTGATGAACTTTATGGATGAGTCCGTCACATTCAAGTACATCCAGTACCAGGACATGGATTTTAACGAAAACCGGGTGGGAGGTACGGATCCGCTGACTGCTAACCTGACGGCAATATTTGCCTATTACGCCTATATCGTTCTGGGATTGAATCTGGATTCATATGGATTAAGAGGCGGGGATCCCTATTTTCTTAAAGCGCTGAATATTGTGAACAATGCGCCGGAAGCCGGTGCGCTCAATGGATGGAAAGCCTTTGACGGCGTACGCAACCGCTATTGGCTGGTGGAAAACCTGACCAATCCCAAGTACAATCCCATACATGATGCCATTTATAATTACTACCGCCTGGGACTGGACCAGATGTATGACCATGCAGCCGATGCGCGGGTCGCTGTCATGAATGCACTGGTCGCGATGAACAGCATCAACAATGAATATCCCAATATCATGTTCATGCAATTTTTCTTCCAGGGTAAGGGGGCTGAGATGGGGGGGGTGTTTAAGCAGGGTACACCGGATGAAAAAAGCCGGGCTCTGGATATC
>DHWT01000223.1 GCA_002413325.1 Chitinophagaceae bacterium UBA5175
AAAACAAAACTCAGGAGATAACTCGAAAAAACCGGCAACTGTCCATCCAGTGCAGCCCAGCTGGTATCGTGGGGTGTTTTAATTTCCAGTACCATAATCGTAATGATGATAGCAATGACACCATCACTGAAAGCTTCCAGTCTGTTTTTATTCATAACGGTTTCGCCGTCTTACTCCGGATATGTTAAATAAAAGCCGCATGTTATGCGTCGGGATGCAAACAAAGTGATGAACGGGGAGGTTAAACTTCTTGTTCCAGTATGGCCGGGTGAAACTGGGCAACCGCTTCCTGGATCCAGGCCGGAAGATTTTTTTCCTGCACCGTCCAGGTATTATCTTCCAGGAGCAAATTGATGTAATAGCGGTTTCCGCGATCGTCACTCACATCAACGTGATATACGGGTCCTGCGATACCATTACTCTTCCTGAAATTGAATTCCCTCAATCTTCCTTCTGCTTTAATCAATTTCGAAAACTGCACATTTTTCAATACTGCCATATGGCAAATGTAATTCTTCCTGCATTATTTTTTGCGTTTAAAAACGGTATAAAGGAAAGATGTTCCATTTACAGGCAGACCGGCAAAATGAGTTATTAACATTAGGTTTATAATTCAACTGTTCATTTGTTTCTGATTCAGGCAGATTTTCCAGAACTTCATATAAACCCGTTGCATGTCCATAAAAATGCATGATTTAAGCAGGGAGCAGGTAGAGAACATTGTAACCAAATATGAAATGCATCCCGTTTTTATCGGGCAAAACCCTTATATCGCCAGCGGTCCGCATTATGAGATCCTGGTAAGTCTTTTGCCCGGTGGTTTATACCAGGTTGAATTGCTGGATAAAAAACAAATGGAAGAATCCCTGCAGCTGACAATTAAAACATTCAGGGAATATGCAGCTGCTGCTAAATCTTAAATTACTTTCCCTTTTTATTGATTATTAAATAATTGAATCATCTTTATCCCCAGGTGTTTGTATCCTTTCCGGTTGTGGAATCTGCAATCAACGAGTATGCCCATGATGTATTTCCTGAGAATGTACTGTACCTGTTTAATAATGCGATATGATGAACCATGGCGGGATTTTCTTGCAGGAAGACAGATACGGGAAATTGTATGATCAGTCTGCGACAGATCCGGAAGATTACAATATGCATCAAAGTAAAAACAAGGAACAGTTTAATGGCGGAAAGGGAAATAATGGGTATTTACCAGAACGGACGAACCGGAATCCATTACTGAAGCCAGTTTATGACAAAAAGTAAGAGTTTTAAACCGGGAGGGCAAAAAATATATGATTGAATAAACAGGAATGGTTCATAAGTTGTATAAATGTCGTTAATAAATTCAGCGGGACGGGTTGTGCGGAAACCGGGCATGATTTTTACAAAGATTCAACCGGATTTTATTGGGTTGACTAAACAATTCTGCAGACTGATATTATGAAAACAAGGAAATTACTGATCGTAGCCGGGATAGCCGGGACCCTGGTCCTGATTATGTACCTGAAAAAAAGAGAAAAATCAAAAAGAAAACTTCACCGGGTCGCTGAAGAAGGTTATGAAACTGCCGAGGATATCCTGTTCCCCAAAAGAAAATTTCTGCATTTGAGATAAAATCAACGACAAAGGGGAGCCTATAACCTGAAGTTTTATATAATATGGAACCTCATAAATATTTGAAAATTAGATAGATATAAAATATATTCTGCGTGAGTTTTAAGACTGTTTTTCCCGGTTTTCCAGATAGGACCTGGTTTTCTGAACTCATAATTCAGGTGAGTCCCGGGATTCAAACTTCAGAATTCAGATTGCCGGTCAGTGTATGACCGCTCACGCCCTCCCCTGTTTTTATTCAATCGGGAAAGAAAATGCCCTGTTTATACTTTTTAGTATAAACGGTTTCGTAAATTTGCTGAATGAAGACAGAACTCATTCAAGTTAAATCCCGGGACGCTGAAGATGAACTGAGTACGATAGAAAAAACGGTTTACAGCGACTACAAATACGGATTTGTAACCCACATTGAAGCCGATGAAGCACCCAAGGGTCTGAATGAGGATGTCATCCGCTTTATTTCAGCCCGGAAAAAGGAACCCCAGTGGATGCTGGAATGGCGCTTAAAAGCCTATCGTCACTGGCTGACCATGAAAACGCCGGAGTGGGCCAATATCAAATTCCCGCCGATCAATTACCAGGATATCATTTATTATTCCGCGCCCAAACAGAAAATCAACCCCAAAAACCTGGATGAAATTGACCCGGAATTGATCCGGACCTTTGAAAAACTGGGCATCTCCCTGGAAGAGCAGAAAAGATTAACGGGTGTTGCGGTGGATGCTGTTATTGACAGTGTATCCATCGGCACATCCTTTAAAGGTCAACTGGCCGAACTCGGTATCATCTTTTGTTCCATGAGTGAAGCCATCCAGGAACACCCGGATCTTATTCGGGAACACCTGGGCTCTGTAGTTCCCATTACGGATAATTATTTTTCTGCACTGAATGCCGCTGTATTCAGCGACGGTTCTTTCTGTTATATACCCAAAGGAGTTCGTTGCCCTATGGAGCTTTCAACCTATTTCAGGATCAATGCAGAAAATACCGGTCAGTTCGAAAGAACCCTGATCGTGGCCGAGGCAGGAAGTTATGTGAGTTACCTGGAAGGATGCACCGCACCGATGCGTGACGAAAACCAGTTGCATGCCGCTGTGGTTGAACTGGTGGCGATGGAGCATGCGGAAATCAAATACTCGACCGTTCAAAACTGGTACCCGGGCGATAAACAGGGGCGCGGAGGTGTATATAATTTTGTGACGAAAAGAGGCATCTGCAAAGGAAATCATTCAAAAATATCCTGGACGCAGGTAGAAACCGGTTCGGCGATTACCTGGAAATATCCCAGCGTCATTTTAAAGGGCGACTATTCTACCGGAGAATTTTATTCTGTTGCCGTAACCAATAATTATCAGCAGGCCGATACAGGTACAAAAATGATGCACCTGGGAAAAAACACCCGCAGCCGCATCGTTTCCAAAGGTATTTCAGCCGGGTTCAGCAATAACAGCTACCGGGGACTGGTGCACGTGAGCAAGAATGCATCAAATTCCAGGAACTTTTCCCAGTGTGATTCCCTGTTGCTCGGAGATAAGTGCGGAGCACATACTTTTCCCTATATAGAGGTAAAAAATAATACAGCGGTGGTTGAACACGAAGCCACCACATCCAAAATCGGGGAAGACCAGATTTTCTATTGTAACCAGCGGGGCATAGATACCGAAACGGCTGTGGCCCTGATCATCAACGGATTTGCCAAAGAAGTGATGAACCAGCTTCCCATGGAATTCGCGGTGGAAGCCCAAAAACTTTTAGCAATCAGTCTGGAAGGAAGTGTAGGGTAATTTACCGGTTATCCGTCATCGGGAAAATTAAGAGAACTAATAATTATAAAGCACGATTATGTTGACGATTCAGAATTTGCATGCAGGTATTGAAGGAAAAAAAATCTTAAACGGGATCAACCTTGACATTAAAAAAGGGGAAGTTCACGCCATCATGGGTCCCAACGGGTCCGGTAAAAGCACCCTCGCTTCCGTACTTGCCGGCCGCAGTGATTACGAGGTCCTCGATGGTACCGTGGAATTCCTGGGAAAGGACCTGCTGGAAATGTCGCCCGAGCAGAGAGCCGCGGAAGGCCTGTTTCTCGCTTTTCAATACCCGGTGGAAATTCCGGGGTTAAATACAGTGAACTTTATAAAAACGGCGGTTAATGAAATACGCAAATACCGGGGAGAAGCGCCCTTGGACGCAGTTTCATTTCTTAAAAAGATGAAAGAAAAAATGGCACTTGTCAACATCGAACAAACCTTATTAAGCCGTTCCCTGAATGAAGGGTTTTCCGGGGGCGAAAAAAAACGCAATGAAGTATTTCAGATGGCCATGCTGGAACCCCGGCTGGCTATCCTGGACGAAACGGATTCCGGCCTGGATATTGACGCAATCCGGATCGTTTCCAACGGAGTCAACAAATTAAGGAATAAAGACAATGCCATCCTGGTCGTTACGCATTACCAGCGTTTACTCGACTATATTGTTCCGGATTTTGTACACGTATTATATAATGGAAGAATCGTGAAATCCGGTCCAAAGGAACTCGCCCTGGAGCTTGAGGAAAGAGGGTATGATTTTATAAAAAATGAAAACAAGGCAGAAGTCGCTTAAATGCGAAGATCAATCAGTTCATCATGAATACGTTCGCATATTTTAAAGAAAGATTTGAACAGCTCCAACCCCAGGAGGATCAGGGCGGCCTGGATAAACTGCGGGAACATGCATTCCAGGCGTTTTCCCAAATGGGCATTCCAGGTTCAAAACATGAGGAATGGAAATATACCCGGGTTGCCGGGTTATTCAACAGGGAATTTCAGCTGCCTGCTGATCCGCTGACTGGTTCCATTTCAGCAGAAGACCTGAAAAGACTTCGTCTTCCCGGCCATGAACAGGCCAGTGAGATGGTGTTTGTAAATGGTTTCTATTCATTTGCCCTGTCCCGGATACGTTCTTCCGGCCTGCAGGTACTGGCTTTGGAAGAAGCAGCTAAAAATGGTTTCCGCGAAACAGTATCCAAATGGCTGGGCGACAGCGGACAGTATCAGAAGGATGGTATCAATGCATTAAATACTGCATTCGTACATGGGGCGGTATTCATTCATGTGGATAAAGAACAACATGTAGAACATCCCATTTACATTTATCATATTACCGATGCCCGTTCAGTAAATATTCTTTCACAACCGCGCAGCCTGATGTTTGTAAACGAAGGGGCGCGGTTGCAGGTAGTTGAAAACTATGCCACCCTGGGAAACAACGAAAGTTTTACCAACCAGGTCATGGAGATTATTGTAGATCATGAAGCCAGGCTTGAATATTATAAAATTCAAAACGACGGCCCTCATACCAACCAGGTCAGCACGACCCATATCCGTCAGATCGGCGGGTGTTTTACCCATACCGTCACCATTTCATTGAACGGGGGCCTTGTACGTAACAACCTGAATGTGGTTCTTGACGCAAAAAATTGTGAAGCGCATTTATATGGACTCTATTTTCAATCGGGCCGGAGTCATATTGACAACCATACCATCGTTGACAATATCAAACCCAATTGCCTGAGTAATGAATTGTACAAAGGCATTTTGAACGAACAGGCAACGGGTGTATTCAACGGGAAAATATTTGTACGCCAGCCTGCGCAAAAAACAAATGCCTATCAGAGTAATAAGAACATACTGCTCTCCGATTCCTGTAGCGTGAATACCAAACCCCAGTTGGAAATTTTTGCAGATGATGTAAAGTGCACCCATGGCTGCACCGTGGGACGGCTCAATGAAGAAGGTCTTTTTTATCTGCAATCCCGCGGTATTTCAGAAAAAACAGCCCGGAATTTACTGCTCAGCGCCTATGCATCCGATATCCTGGAACAAATAAAACCTGAACCCCTTCGAAGATATGTGGAGAAACTGATTCACCATCGTTTGGAAAAGGATTTATCATGAATGCCCCGCTCACCATATCAAAGCCATTGGATATAGCGGCCATCCGGCAGGAGTTTCCGGTTTTGAACCGGGAGGTAAAAGGCTGGCCGCTCATCTACCTGGACAATGCCGCGACCAGCCAGAAACCCAGACAGGTACTGGATGCCCTCATGCATTATTATACAAACTATAATGCCAATATACACCGGGGCATTCATACCCTGGCTGAAGAAGCGACAGCAGCATTTGAACTGACACGCGACGAGGTACAGTCATTTATCGGCGCTCCTTCCAGGGAAGAAATCATTTTTACAAGGGGTACTACGGAAAGCATCAACCTGGTTGCATATTCCTGGGGAAGAGCAAATATCAGGGCAGGTGATGAGATTGTGATCAGCACCATGGAACATCATTCCAATATCGTTCCCTGGCAGATCCTTTGCGAAGAAAAGAATGCAGTTCTGAAAATAATTCCAATTAACAGGAATGGAGAATTATTAATGGATGAATATGAGAAATTACTGGGGCCAAAGACCAGACTGGTCTCCATTGTGCATGTTTCGAATGCACTCGGAACCGTAAACCCGGTAAAACAAATAACGGCCCTTGCCCATGCCCTGGGTGCGGTTGTTTTGGTGGATGGGGCACAGTCTGCCGTACACCTGGATATTGATGTACAGGACCTGGATTGCGATTTTTTTGCGTTCTCTGCGCACAAACTGTACGGACCTACCGGTGTAGGGGTGCTTTACGGAAAAAAACAATTATTGGAGGCCATGCCTCCTTTCCTGGGAGGCGGTGAAATGATCAGAGAAGTAAGTTTTAAAAAAACAACCTTCAACGACCTGCCTTATAAGTTTGAAGCCGGTACACCCAACATCGGCGATGTGATCGCTTTCCGGTCAGCGATCCGGTTTATGAATACCACCGGAAAGGAGGAAATCAGACGGCATGAACAGGATCTGCTGGAATATGCACAAAGTGAGCTTGTAAAAATACCCGGGCTGCAGATCATCGGAAAAGCTAAGGAAAAAGTGAGCGTGATTTCATTTATCATTGACAAAGCTCATCCCCAGGATATAGGTATATTGCTCGATAACCGGGGCATCGCTGTGAGAACGGGTCACCATTGTGCCCAGCCTCTGATGGAACGGTTTTCCATTCCCGGTACGGCACGGGTCTCTTTTGCGGTATATAATACCAGGGATGAAATTGATGAATTGGTGAAAGGCTTACAGCGGGTGGTTAAAATTTTATCATAAAATGAATCCGGACAAGAGTATAACGGAAACGGAAAAAGAAATCATTGAAGAGTTTGCCCTCTTTGATTCCTGGGATGATAAATATGAATATATCATCGACA
Organism: Chitinophagaceae bacterium UBA5175; assembly: GCA_002413325.1. Classification (GTDB taxonomy): domain Bacteria; phylum Bacteroidota; class Bacteroidia; order Chitinophagales; family Chitinophagaceae; genus Puia. The sequence continues at coordinate 6,901 of DHWT01000223.1, forward strand.
TGGGAAAAAGACTGCCTCCCCTGGATCCAAAATACAAGATCGACGAAAACCGGGTAAAGGGTTGCCAGTCATCAGTATGGCTGGTGGCCGGATTTCAAAAAGGGAAGCTGTTTTACGAGGCAGATAGTGATGCGATGATTGTGAAGGGGCTGATCAGTATGCTCATCCGGGTATTATCGGGCAGAACCCCGGATGAAATCATTGAAGCCAGACTGGACTTTATCCGGGAGATCGGAATGACCACGCACCTGGCCCAGACCCGGTCGAACGGACTGTTGAATATGGTAAAACAAATGAAACACTACGCCCTGGCGTATAAAATAAAAGATCCGGTTCCTACAAAAAATTAGGTTATGGACGATTTGCGGGAAAAAGTTATAGAAAAATTACAAACGATTTTTGACCCGGAAATCCCGGTGAGTATCTATGAGCTGGGGCTGATTTATGAAATCAATATCCTGCCCATTAATAATGTGCAGATCGTAATGACCTTAACAGCTCCGGGTTGCCCGGCTGCACAGTCACTACCCGTGGAAGTGGACCAGAAATTAAGGGAAATAGAAGGTGTGAACGATGTGCATGTTGCCGTTACCTGGACGCCGCCCTGGGATAAAAGCAGGATGTCAGAAGTCGCGCAGGTGGAACTGGGCTGGTTGTAAAAAAAGAATGGATTGAAACGAAGGCAAACCATCTGATAATAACAATATGAAAATTACTGCACAGGAAGAATTTGGTCTGCGGGTCCTCATCCGGATCGCTGGTTGCGAAACCGAAGATGGCATGAGTATTCCGCAACTCAGCAAGGCAGAGGGCCTGAGCAGTCACTATGTAGCCAAACTTACCAGAACCTTGCGCATGGCAGGGTTTATCAACAGTACACCGGGATATAAGGGTGGTTATGTACTGGCCAAACCTTCCAGGGAAATAAAAATAAAATATGTGCTCCAGGCCCTGGGCGGTGTCCTATACGACAAGGATTTTTGTGGTCAGCATACAGGTTCTGTGAAATTATGTACCAATTCGGTTGATTGTTCTGCCCGCTCCTTATGGCAGATGGTACAATATACAGTCGATCAGCTGCTGGACAAGATCACGCTCCACGATATGGCTAATCCTAAAAAAAATGAATCCTCCCAATTTCTCCGGAGGATTTTGGAAGAAGTTCCAAAGCTGGTATGAACCCCTTTTTTGATATTCGGTACTAAAATTTGTTTGTAAAGACAACGGTCGTTGCGGCCATTCAAATCAGTCTTTTACTCCACCGCATTTAAAATCTATTCTGCTGCAGAAAACAGGACATCAAACTGAGGGTTGACTGCTTGATGAAAATCCGGACAGCCAGGCACCGGTTTTCCTGGAATGGAAGCTTTCAAATTATTTTTACAAAACATTACCTTTAGTTAACGATAATAAATAAAAGCCAATGAAAAATTCCAGACGAGCCTTTATAAAAAATTCAGCCCTTGCCACTTCCGGCGTTTTCATCGCACAGTCAGGTTTTACGGCAGCCAGTTATAACCGGATCATGGGTTCCAACGAACGGGTCCGTGTCGGAGTCGTCGGATTTTCAGACAGGCATAAAGACACCCATATGCCCTGTTTTATGAATCATTATAAAGAACTGAATTTCGATATCGTGGCTGTATCAGATATCTGGAAACGCCGGCGTGAAGAAGGGGCCGCGCGGTGGCAGCAAAAAATGCAGCACGATATTGTGGCCTGCAGGAATAATGAGGAATTATACGACAGGAAACTGGTGGATGCTGTATTCATCAGCACGGCGGATTTCCAGCATGCCCGGCACGCGATACAGGCGGTGGAAGGCGGATGTGATGCTTATGTAGAAAAGCCATTTGCTGAAACCATGGAAGATAACCGGGCTGCCCTCAAAGCAATAAAAGCGTCCGGCAAAATCGTTCAGATCGGTTCCCAGAGAAGAAGCGGAGCCAATTACCAGGCAGCAAACGAATTTATCCGTTCCGGTAAATTCGGGAATATCGTAATGGTAGAATTGACCTGGAACGTAAACCAGCCCGGACGTTGGCGCAGGCCTGACCTGGTTCCCCTGTTAAAGGAAGAAGACACCGACTGGAAACGATTCCTGATCAACCGGCCCGAAGTTCCTTTCGACGCAAATAAATACCTCGAATTCCGTTTGTTCTGGCCTTATTCATCCGGATTACCAGGTCAGTGGATGAGTCACCAGATTGATACAGTGCATTGGTTTACCGGCCTGCAGCATCCGCGTTCGGTAGTAGCGAACGGAGGTATTTACATGTGGAAGGATGGAAGAAAAAACTGGGATACGCTGACGGCGGCATTTGATTACGGTCCTGCAGATGACCCGGGTTCAGGTTTCCAGGTGAGTTTCCAGTCCCGCATGGATAATGGAACGGAAAACCCTTCCGAAATCTATTACTCAAATGGCGGTGAACTGAACCTCCA
>DHWT01000049.1:0-1155 GCA_002413325.1 Chitinophagaceae bacterium UBA5175
TGAGTTTCACCAGCAGCAGTCCCACCACACCGCCGGCCGTCATCAGTCCCCAGAAATAAGCTACGGTTTCCGCGCCCGTTTTTTGTGCGTCATACCCGTGATAGGTGGACAGGAACTGCGATATCCAGTTGGCGACGCCCTGTTCCGTTCCGACATAACAGAGCATCGCAATAAAAAATAAAACGACCACTCTTTTTTTAAATAGTTGCATATAGATGCTGAGGGCTTCGGGTTTTTCTTCTGTTTTCAACTCCACTTTCGGAAACCGTGAAAACAAGAGGACCAGGATCATACCCACGCAGATGATGGTAAACAGCCAGTACATGGATATCCAGGGCAGTTTGGACGGTACATGTTCAATCAGCATGTTAAAAAACAGGTTGCTCTGATTTTCCTGCTTCAGGTTGAGTACAATGCCGGAATAGACCAGCGGGCTGAGAAAGGAAGCGAGTCCGAAAATGAGCTGGGCCATGATGGAATAGAATGCATAATTTTCTTCTCCCCCCGAAGTGCGCAGCAGCGGGTTGATTACCACCTGGAGCATGGCCATGCCGCAACCGATGAGGAAGAGGGAGCCCAGGGCCGACAGGTAGTTTGGAAATACAGCCAGCAGCAGGGAGCCGGTGAATGCAACAATAAAAGCAGTCACCATGATTTTCTTTTCATTGTATTTTTCAATGAGCATTCCGGCCGGAATGGACATGACGCCGTAGGCAATGAAAAAGGCAAAAGGAAGAACGGCTACCAGGGTCAGGCTGAGACTGAATCCGGTGATCATATCCGGAATCAGCGGGCCGATGATATTTGTCAGGAAGGAGATGACGAAAAAAGTCAGCATCACGATGCCGACCATGTAATAGCTTCTTTTCATGCAAAATCGTTAGAGGGAATGAAAGTACATAGCACCTACAATCTTACCTTAAAAAATCTGGGTTGCCAAATCTGTGAACCAAAGGGACGGGAACTTCGCAGATCATTTTCCTGCCTTAGCGGGGACCGGGTTAAAAATTGCCGGTGATCCTTCTTTTGCTACCGTGGGGATATAATTTCAGGTAATTATGCAAACAAACTGTTTAGTTTATAATTTTAACCTCCAATTAAACGATTCGCTATGCCTAAGAACATTTTACGTTTTACGTTAGCCATTCTGCTTTC
>DHWT01000049.1:1463-8213 GCA_002413325.1 Chitinophagaceae bacterium UBA5175
CAGTGGATCCAGCTCTTCAACGGGAAAGACCTTACCGGATGGAAACAGGTAGGTCCCGGAACCCATTTCGTGGAAGACGGACTGATCCGCAGCACGGGCGGAATGGGCCTGCTGTATTGCACCTGGGGAAAGTTTCAGAACTGCACGATACGGGTTGTTTACAGGATGCAGAAATCCAACAGCAACTCCGGTGTTTTTATCCGCATACCCATCGAGCCCCGCGAGGCCTGGATGCCCGTGTTTTACGGGTACGAAGTGCAGATCGACAATCACCCCGAAACTTCCAATGAAGACGATTACCATGTAACCGGCACTCTTTATTCACTGACAAAGCCCCTGGCTAAGCCCGGCAAACCCGGACCGGAATGGAATACTATGGAAATTACGTTGGACGGGCCCCGCACCCTGGTATATGTAAATGGTGAGAAAGTAACGGACTACCGGGAAGGAGAACCGGTGCCCGAACGTAAATTTGATTTCGAACCGATGCGCGGCAGAAGACCCGATTCAGGTTATATCGGACTGCAAAATCACGGGAATGACGATATTGTATTTTTTAAGGAAGTGTCCGTAAAACCCCTCACAAAAAATTAAAGTCATCACCATGAAAAATAAAAAGGAAAATCCGGGTGTGCATGCCCTCGGCCGGGCTGATTTTATAAAGAAGGCAGCCCTGGCGACCGCCGGCTTTTATATCGTGCCGCGTTTTGTACTGGGCGGGAAGGGTTTTACCGCACCGAGTGATAAATTATATATTGCCGCGGTCGGATGTGGTGGTGAGGCGGAGAATGATATCCATCATTTTGCTGCTGCCCCCCGGAAAAATGCCGTGATCGCTTATCTCTGCGATGTGGATGAACGCCCGGCCGCTCCGCGCCGGAAAGAATTCCCGGGTGCGAAATTCTATCAGGACTGGCGCCAGATGTTTGAAAAAGAAAGTAAACATTTCGATGCCGTCACCGTGGCGATCCCGGATCATAACCATGCGATTGTCGGGCTGAGTGCCATGCAGCTGAAAAAACATCTCTATCTCCAGAAACCGCTGACACATGATATTTCTGAAGCCCGTATTCTTACAGAGGCTTCTGAGAAATATAAAGTCGTGACCCAGATGGGCGACCAGGGCGCATCCTGCGACGGCATGCGCACCATGCGGGAATGGTTTGAAGCGGGACTGATCGGGGATATCGAAAAAGTGTATTGCTGGACCGACCGTCCGGTCTGGCCGCAGGGAATCGCATGGCCGGAGAGCAAGCCGCCCGTACCAAAAGAACTCAACTGGGATTTATGGCTGGGAACGGCAGGCGACATTAATTATATAGATAACCTGGTGCCTTTCAACTGGCGCGGCTGGTGGGAGTTTGGTACCGGCGCCCTGGGCGATATGGGATGTCATATCATCGGTCCGCCTTTTAAATTGCTGGGACTGGGTTATCCTTCCGAGATATCCGGAAGTGCCAGCACCGTATACAGCGGCATATTTAAGGAAGGGGTTTACCCGGAAAGCGGACCGGTATCCAGTTCCCTGAAATTTAAATTCAAACAGAAGAACGGGAAGGATCTGGATTTGTACTGGATGGACGGGGGCATTACGCCCGAGCGACTTTCAGAACTGGACCCGGATCTGAATTCCAATGAAGCGCTGGCCGACTGGCCGGGCGAAAATGATTTTGAAGGAGGCACGCTGTTTGTTGGCACGAAAGGCAAAGTCTCCTGCGGATGGGGAGGCAGTCATCCCAGGCTGTTGCCGTTATCCTTAAATAAAGACGTCCACATCCTTGAAAAATATCCCCGCGTGGAAGGCGGCATGGACGGTCACTGGTGGCAATGGGTGAATGCCTGTATCGCCGGCTATGGTAAGGAAGAAGTGGATTCCCCTTTTGTTGGTTATGCGGGGCCGTTGACAGAAACTGTTTTGCTCGGCAACCTGTTACTGCGGAGTTTCAATATCCGTGAAAAAATAAAACGGAATGACCCTGTTTACGGTAATATGGAAGGATACAAATTCAGCGGGCGTTATAAAGCCCTGCAATGGGATGCTCAGAATATGAAGGTGACAAATTTTGAACCCGCCAACCAGTTCGTACGCAGGGAATACAGGAAGGGCTGGGGGCAGCTTTCAATATAAGATTCCTGAGTACTAAATAGTAAGGTATGCATAGAAGCTATTTCAGGATAGCCTGGCGCAATATTGTAAAAAGCCGTTCTTATTCGGCTGTAAACATTTTTGGCCTGGCCGTCGGAATTGCGTTTATGCTTTTGATTGGCTCCTATGTTTGGAACGAATTCCAGGTAAACCGTTCCCTGAAAAATATCGATCATCAGTATATCATTCAAAGTAACTGGGGCGATGCAACCACATATGAATTAACAACGGTGGGTGCATTGGCAAAAGCCTTGAAAGACCAGTATCCTGATCTGGTTGCGAATTATTATCGTTGGGATGGCATTGGTTCAAATGTCTCCAAAGGTGGTAAGGTTTTCAGGGAGGATATACAGATCGGCGACAGTACACTATTTACCATGTTTGGCTTTCCCTTATTATACGGGAATCCCCGGACTGCGCTAAATGATCCCTTTTCCACCGTAATAACAGAGGAAACCGCAATAAAATATTTTGGCAGAACAAATGTGTTAGGCGAATCCCTGACCATCGAAAGCTTTTCAGGTACAAAACATGATTTTCTCATAACGGGCATACTAAAGAAACAGCCTCCCAATTCGGTAACCAGTATTAATGATGATAACAGAATTACTGTTTTCCTTTCTTCGGCCGGCATTGGTTTTTTTGGAAGGGTTATTAACAGCTGGAATAATCCGTGGATTATTGGATATGTAGAATTAAAAAAAGGGGTTCAACCGATTGAACTTGAAAAACCGATGTGCAACCTGGTAAAACAGAATACGCCCCTCGGCATCAGTGACCAGATGAAGCCCATCCTGGTTCCACTGAAGGACTATTATCTGCAGGCAAACAATGGCCTTGTCATGAAGATGCTTTCCACGTTAACCATTATCGCCGTTTTTATTTTATTCATGGCTGTTGTAAACTTCATCAATATTGCCGTGAGCAGATCGTCGGCGCGCATGAAAGAAATCGGTGTACGTAAAGTGCTCGGAGGAATGCGAAAACAGCTGATTCTGCAGTTTCTGACCGAATCATTTTTGCTGGTTGTGCTGTCAGCAATATTTGCGCTGGGTATGTACGAATTAATCAGACCGGTATTTAACAACCTGCTGGACACACAAATTCCCGCCCTCTACGCTTTCCCGGTATACATGTATGGAATTCTGATTGCACTGATACTGCTGATCAGCCTGCTGGCAGGCATTTATCCGGCATTGGTTTTATCATCTTTAAGACCTGCAGAAGTAATTAAAGGAAGCCTCACTGCCGTAAAGGAAAATATACTGTTGCGCAAGTTTTTGGTGACCTTTCAGTTTTCCATCGCTGCCATTGTATTAATCGGAGCCATATTGATTGCAAAGCAGGTTGACTTTTTTTTAAACAGTGATCTGGGTTACGACAAATCGTATATTTTAACTGCACAGGTACCGAGGGACTGGACCAGGAAAGGGGTTATGCATATGGAGACGATCCGGAACGAATTTGCGAAAATGCCGGTAGTGGAGAACGCCACCCTCTCTTATGAAATACCGGATGGTGATTTCGGAGATGTTCCCAACGCTTTTAAACCAGGTCAGGATTCTACACAGGCCAAATCGGTAGGGATGCTGGTATCAGATGCAGGCTATCTTTCGACATACAAAATTCCATTAGCCGCCGGAGTTTTTTTTACTGAACCGGATGATAATACTGATTCTACGAAAATTGTTATTAATGAAACAGCTGCCAAAACATTTGGATGGCAGGATCCGGGAACTGCCATTGGCAGGCAGCTGAAATTTCAGGGCTATGCCGGTACTTTATTTACAACTATAGGTGTTACCAAGGACTTCCAATTTGGGTCGATGAGTGGTAAAACAGGTCCAATAGTCTTTTTTCATGTAAACTACCAGAAACAATACAGGTATTTTTCCTTCAGAATAAAACCGGGCAATTTGAATAACGCCATCGAATCCTTACAAAAAAAATGGTCGGTTTTATTACCTGGAGCGGCTTTTGAATATCGCTTCATGGATGACAGATTGAAAAATCTTTACAAAACCGAGATACAGTTAAAGCAGGCCTCTTATATTGCAACAGTTCTGACAGGTATCATTGTGCTACTTGGTGTATTGGGTCTGGTCTCTTTAAGTATTGAAAAACGAAGAAAGGAAATTGGCATCCGCAAAGTGCTGGGATCATCCGTAGCCGGTATCATTGTACTGTTTATGAAAGAATTTTTATTGATTATTCTGTTTGCCGGCTTCATTGCATGCCCCCTGGCCTACATGATTATTCAAAAATGGCTGAATAGCTATGCTTACAGGATAAATATTACAGCCCAACCTTTTTTCTATTCCATGTTCATGTTAGGCATGGTGACTGCATTACTAATAATTCTTCAATCTGTTAAAGCGGCCGTTTCCAACCCCGTAAAAAGTTTAAGGTCGGAGTAAAGCTTCTCTGTTGTGGAGGGAGACTTCTTCGCATTCAATCCTCTGATTGCGAAGAAAAGAGATTGCTATGAGCTTGAAATTCCCTTTGTAATTTTAAGAAACCTCAACCCGGAATGCCTGAAGTTCAGATTGAATGCGGATAACACACTGAGTGCATTTGCCGGAAAGCCATTGCAATTGAAAATTTACTTTTACCGGATGGCACCCCGAATCCATATCCCAGAAAGGACATCAATACAACGGACTCTTCCGGCTATTATAAAAAAATACTCAGGCAGCCGGATTCCGTGATCAGTTACAAGTTGATCCTGGCAGACAGCATCCGATTTGTCGTGGACAGTTCCACAGCCGGATTATATTTTCCGGATTCGCTGGAGGTATCGTATAAGCTGAAAAATGTTCCCAATAAGTATAAAGCGCTTTCGAAAGAACATAAGCATGAAACCATCCCGGTTTCCCAGTTCGTATTCGTCAATAAAAAGCCGGTTTATGTATTAAGTAACGGTTATTATTATGGACCCTATGACCTGAAAACAACCGGCTACTGGGCCTGGTGGGAAACGATGGCTACGATGCTTCCCTATGATTATTCGCCGGATAAATAGAAATACCTTTGCTTCTATGTTTGATTTTCGCCTGAAGGTTTTTCATACCGTGGCCACTCGCCTCAGCTTCACCAAAGCCGCCGAAGAATTATTTATCACCCAGCCGGCCGTAACAAAACATGTGCATGAAATAGAAAATCATTTTAAGGTAAAATTGTTTGAAAGGAGCGGCACGCGCATACGGCTGACGCCTGCCGGTGAAACTTTACTTCAGTACACGAAGCAGTTGTTTTCCATTTACAGCAACCTGGAGTTTGAGATGAACAGCCTAACGAAAAGCCATACCGGCAGGTTAAGGATCGGCGCCAGTACAACCGTCGCCCAGTATGTGTTACCCCCGGTGCTGGCTGCCTTTCATAAGAAATTCAGGGACATTCAGGTTACCCTGACGATCAATAATACGGAAAGAACTGAGCTGGCCCTGCTGAATAATCAAATTGACCTGGGTATTATTGAGGGGCATTCAAAAAATACCCGGTTGAAATACACAGAGTTTGTGAAGGACGAACTGGTGCTGGTTTCGAATGGTAACCATCCCCTGGCAAAAAAGCAAATCATCAGACCGGAAGAACTGCTGAAGATTCCCCTGCTCTTAAGAGAACCCGGTTCAGGCACGCTGGAAGTGATTGCGCATGCGCTGAAACCGATGGGTATCAAAATATCCCAGCTGCAGAAAGAAATGCAGCTGGACAGTACGGAAAGTATCAAACTCTACCTGATGCATTCCGATTGCATGGCCTTTCTTTCCATTCATTCTGTTTTAAAGGAATTGAAAAATAAAGATTTTGCCATTATCGATATAAAAGGACTGAACATCGAACGGTATTTTTACTTCATCCGTCAGCAGGGTCAGGTGGAATCACTGCCTGAACTGTTCATGAAATTTGCCATGCATTATAACTTCAGGTAATGGGGCATTACCAGTAACAATTTCCTTTCCGGGCCGGCCTGCAGGACCTTTGTGACTCAAATCCTGAGTTATGGAACAGACTTCACGCCTGGCTGGAAAGGAAATACATGCAGGGTCCCTGCTGGACAGAAGGATCTCTGCAAGAGAATTTATTTTTATCGCGGTGGCGGTATTGTGCCTGACGCCGCTCATTTCACCACCCGTTGCCCTGCTGCTGGGGCTGGTTGTTGCCCAGTATATCGGCCATCCTTATTTACACCTCAACCATAAAGCGACCCATATCCTGTTGCAGTTTTCCGTAGTGGGACTGGGTTTTGGCATGAACGTGCACAGCGCCCTGAAAGCAGGTAAGGAAGGCATGCTCTTCGCCGTTGTTTCAATTACCGGGACGCTGGTCGGGGGATTTATCATCGGAAGGATCCTGAAAATAGAAAAGAAAACAACGCACCTGATTTCTGCCGGTACGGCTATTTGCGGGGGCAGTGCCATTGCCGCCGTGGCACCGGTGATCAGGGCAGAAGAAAAACAAATTTCCGTTGCACTGGGGACTATTTTTATTCTGAACTCCGTTGCATTATTCCTGTTCCCTTTTGTCGGTCACCAGTTAAACCTGTCCCAGACGCAGTTCGGCCTCTGGTGCGCCCTGGCCATACATGATACCAGTTCCGTGGT
>DHWT01000261.1:0-5641 GCA_002413325.1 Chitinophagaceae bacterium UBA5175
GTTTACACCCTGGCCAATTGCTGCAAACCCATTCCCGGCGATGACGTTTTTGGATTTGTTACGACCGGGAAAGGACTTACCATTCACCGTACCAACTGCCCCAATGCCACCAGGCTCCTGTCGAATTACAGCCACCGGGTGGTTAAAACAAAATGGGCAAAGAATAAGGAGATTTCATTCCTCACCGGGGTGCGTATTATCGGGCTGGACGATGTGGGGGTCATCAATAAAATTACCAACCTCATTTCCGGGGAACTGCGGATCAATATCAATGCCCTGACGGTTGAAGCCAAAGAAGGCCTGTTTGAAGGCAGTATCAAAGTGTATGTACATGATAAGGAAGAGCTTGAGGAATTGGTGCGGCGCCTGAAACAACTCAACGGCATCCATTCGGTGGACCGGTTCGATACGGAAGTCAGCGAACCAACGAAATAATTATGAATGGTTAATTGTCAGTTGTTAACGTTTAGATGTATCAGCAGGACGCATCGCAAATACCGGAGTCTTTTAAAAAATTCTGGTATCAATTAACAATTAACCATTAACAATTAACCATTACTTTTGCCCTTTTCTTTAAATTTTGCAAATCCATACTGATGGTTGATGTTATTCTCGGACTGCAATGGGGCGATGAAGGTAAGGGCAAGATTGTAGATTATTTCGCACCCCGTTATGATATGATCGCGCGTTTCCAGGGCGGACCCAATGCCGGACACACTTTATATGTGAATGATCAGAAAATTGTTCTGCACCAGATTCCTTCCGGAATTTTTCATGAGCAGGCCATTAACCTCATCGGCAACGGGGTGGTGCTGGATCCGGTGACACTCAAAAGGGAATGTGAATCGGTAAAAGCATTTGGGGTGGACTATCGCAAAAATCTGTATATCGCCCAGCGCGCGCATATTATCCTCCCCACGCACCGCGCCCTGGATAAAGCTTCTGAAATTTCCAAGGGAAACGAAAAGATTGGCTCCACCCTCAAGGGTATCGGGCCCGCCTATATGGATAAAACCGGGCGCAATGGCCTGCGTGTCGGAGACCTGCTCAATAAAGATTTTCCCAGCCAGTATAAACGTTTGCGTTCAAAGCACCAGGTGCTGCTGGACGGACTCCATTTCCAGGAAGACGTTTCTGCTATGGAAGAGGAGTTTTTTGAAGCACTTGAATTCATGCGCCAGTTTAAATTTGTGCAGGGTGAGTATTTCATCAATGAAAAACTCAGCGAGGGTAAAAAAGTGCTGGCGGAAGGCGCCCAGGGCAGTATGCTTGATGTGGACTTCGGCACCTTTCCCTTTGTTACTTCATCCAATACCATCTCAGCCGGCGTCTGCACAGGACTCGGTGTGGCACCCCAGCAGATCCGGGAAGTGATCGGCGTCACCAAAGCGTATTGTACGCGCGTGGGCAGTGGCCCGTTCCCGACCGAACTGGATGATGAAACCGGCGACCTGCTCCGGAAATCCGGCAGCGAATTCGGCGCGACCACCGGAAGACCCCGGCGTTGCGGATGGATCGACCTGGTGGCACTGCGTTATGCCTGTATGATCAACGGAGTCACCAAACTGATTATGACCAAGGCCGACGTGCTGGATGATTTTGAAAAGCTGGATATGTGTACCAAATACAGGATCGCCGGAAAAGAAACAGAAGAAGTCCCTTTCCAGATGTTGCATCAGGGCATTGAACCGGTATTATCTTCGTTTAAAGGCTGGAAAAAGGATATTACCGCAATAAAAGACTTTGCATCGCTGCCGGAAGAAATGAAAACATATATTTCTTTTATAGATAGCTACCTGAAAGTTAAGGTTTCATATATTTCAAACGGACCCGGACGGAATCAATTGATAGAAAAACAATAACCTGCCGGGCGATCCGGAAAATCTTATTAAAAAAATTTGGAGGTTTAAAAACTTCGCTGAAATTTTACAATCTAATCTTATTGGAATATGGCACCAAAATCTGATAAGGAGAATAAGGGTTCAAAAAAATCCGGACCTGCTTCATCAAAACCAGCTGTTAAACCGTCTTCAAAGAAAGTAAAGGAAGAAGATGATGAGGACGATGATGAGGACGAGGCTGAGTCTCCTAAATCCGCTCCTAAGAAAAGCGTAAAGGCAACCGCATCCAAGTCGAAAAAAAAATCGGATGAGGATGATGACGAGGAAGACGTGGAAAGCGAAGACGAAGTGGACGAATGGGACAAAGTAGAAGAGGATGAGGAATGGGATCCCGATTTCGACGAATTCGATGTTCCAAGATCCAAAACCAAAAAAGCTACCCCCGGCGGGAAAAAAGCTGCCAAGGGAGATGAAGATGAATTGGGACTGGATGATGAATATAAAAATATGGATCTCTTTAACGACAACGGATTTGATGAGGAAGAGGAAGATTTCTAATAAGGGTAACCCGCATGGCCAGGCGCCAATTTGTTTCTTTTCCTTTTTCTGATCTGTATAAAATAAAACAACAGGTATTAAACTGGTCAGCCCGGTTTTCTACCTGTTCTTTTTTAGACAACCAGTTATACCCTTCACAGGAGAACCGTTATGAATGCCTGGTGGCTGTCGGGGAAAGGGCCCGGCTGCAGGCTGCTGCCGGACGGGCTTTTGAAGAGCTTAAGAAATTTTCAGGTGCGCAGGATGACTGGCTCTTCGGTCATTTTTCTTTCGACCTGAAATCAGAAACCGAAAATTCGCCTTCCCGGCTTCCGGATCTCATCGGGTTTCCGGACCTCTTCTTTTATGTTCCGGAAATCCTTTTGCTCATACAACAGCAGACCCTGGAGATCGGATTATTCGGGAACCATCACAGGCAGGTATTCGACGAGATCCTAAATACATCACTGCCGGTAAAAAATAATATTCACGCCCCCTTCCTCATACAACAGCGAATTTCAAAAGCGCAGTACCTGCAGGTCATAGAACACCTGCGCCAGCATATACTGCGCGGGGATTGTTATGAGATCAATTTCTGCCAGGAATTTTTTGCGGAAGATGCGGTCCTGGACCCGCTGGATGTATACAAGGCCCTGAACCGGATCTCACCCAGTCCGTTTTCTGCATTTTACAGGGTGGATCAAAATTTCCTGCTCTGCGCCAGTCCCGAAAGATATTTGAAAAGAACCGGCGACAGCATCCTGTCCCAGCCCATCAAGGGAACTTCGGCCAGGGACCCGGAAGATACCGTACATGACCAGGCACTCAGGGAAGAACTGGCAGCCAGTGAAAAAGACCGGGCGGAAAATGTGATGGTGGTGGACCTGGTACGCAATGACCTTTCTAAAATCTGTAAAACGGATACGGTACGGGTGGCTGAATTATTTGGTATTTACAGTTTCCCGCAGGTTCACCAGATGATCTCCACGATAACCGGTAAACCCCGGCCGGATTTGGACTGGAGCGAAATGATCGCCCGGACCTTTCCCATGGGATCTATGACCGGGGCTCCTAAAAAGCGGGTACTGGAACTGATCGAACAATATGAAAAAACGAAAAGAGGTTTATTTTCCGGTGCGCTGGGATATGTTCAGCCCAACCGGGATTTTGATTTCAATGTCGTTATCCGGAGTCTGCTCTATAACAGCACGAACCATTACATCGCTTATTTCGCCGGTTCCGGCATAACCGTCAACAGTGATCCGGAAAAAGAATATGCAGAATGCCTACTGAAAGTTGCGGCATTTGAAAGAATCATAAAAAACCCATCCGCCGGACAGGAGATGGGTTTCAAAATGACCTGACTGAATTTATTTATTTGAAATACCCGCTACGGCTTTGTTTTCGTTGTCAGATTCATCTTCTAAAAGTAAACGCTGAACGGATTCATTCAGGATCTGGTACTTGTTTGAAACAAAGAGATCCATTTTATCGGCCGGTAATTTCAGGTCGTAACTGTTGTTGGCACTGGCCATGACCTTATCAAATTCGGGGTTGTACCGGTTGAATTCAGCCGCATCCATCAGGATATATTTGGAGATAACGGTGGAAAAATACTTGCCTGAAATATTTATTGTTTTCGCACCAGCCAGTTCATCCTTGTTCAGTTTCCGGGTGAAAACATACATGGAGGAGCCGGACAGCTGGTCGGTCGCTTCATCCCGGGTGAGGGTGGTTACGCTGCCCTGCCCTTCAAAAGTATACTGGGTTCCGATGAATTTTTTTACGTGGTTCCTGGATTCGGCCGGCAGGTAATACTGGAGGTTCCAGAAATCCCGGCTGTTGCTTTTTTTAATGGCACGGTACACATTGGCGGTTCCGCCGTTATAAGCAGCAATTACCAGCAGCCAGTCACCCAGTTCGGCATAAAGGTCCCTCAGGTAAACGGCAGCAGCTTTTGTGCTCTTATAATAATTCTTCCTTTCATCCACTTTGCGGGTCACTTTAAGCCCCAGTAAACGGGCGGTCGCAGGCATCAGTTGCCAGGGGCCAACAGCTCCGGCCCAGGAAAGGGCATTCGGTTTCAGGTTCGATTCGATAACGGCCAGGTATTTCAGCTCGGAAGGCAGGCCGTACCGGCTCAAAATGCCGTCGATCAGGTTAAAATAGGGACGTCCCCAGGACTTCATATCATCCATTTCCTTTTTATTCCGGATCATAAAATCCTGCACATAACTGATGGCACGGGGATTTAAACGGGCTCCATTGGAACCGTTCACGGATGCCAGGAAAAGGTTATTAAAGCCATTTCTAACATCACTTGTATCAATCGGGATATGAAGGGCGACAAAAGTCTTGTCTACTTTTAAGGCATTTGCCTGGCTGTAAACCAGGAATCCAATGAAAGCAATGCCCAACAATAAAAGTCTCTTCATCTTTTAATGCTTAAAGATTTATAAACCGGGAAATCCGGAGTATAAATTTTTCAAGGGATGGATTGCGGATGGAAGCAACCGGAGTTGGTCAGCAGTACCCGGTTTTCATAAAGTCGGAATTTCGTAGGACTTATATTGTTGCAGGAGTTCGTCAGAGAACTGCAATAAAGATAACTCCTGGAATTGGTTTGTCATAGCCTGGATACCAAAAGGCATGCCGTTCGTATGGGTGAAAAGGGGTAAGGAAATGCCGGGAATACCGACCAGATTTGCATAAACTGTGTATAAATCAGCGAGATACATGGCTACCGGGTCTGTAGATTTTTCGCCGGATTTAAATGCCGTGGTGGGAACTGTGGGAGTGAGAATCAGATCAAAATCGTTGAAAATCAGCTTAGTACGTTCTGTTAAAATTTTACGCACTTTCTGGGCCTTGCTGAAATAGGCCTCATAATAGCCGGAACTCAGCACAAAAGTGCCCAGAAGAATTCTGCGTTTGACTTCTTTTCCAAAGCCCTCTGAACGGGTTTTCTGGTAGAATTCGGGAAAACCGGCTTTGGGATCTGCCGTCCGGTGGCCGTAACGGACCCCGTCAAAGCGGGATAAATTGGAGGAGGCTTCGGCTGTGGTCAGTATATAATAAGCAGGTACAATATAATCGAGCAGGTCAAAGGAAATCTCTTCCACCAGGTGGCCTTTTAAACGGAGATCTGCCATAAGATCCCTTATTTTCCCCTTTATTTCCGGATCCAGGGAGGGATGGTCCAGGGCCTGTTTTAAAACAGCTATTCTTTGGCGGTATGGGGTTGACGGTTGACGGTTGACGGT
>DHWT01000261.1:5904-10406 GCA_002413325.1 Chitinophagaceae bacterium UBA5175
CGGTTGACGGTTGGCCGTTGGCCGTTGATCGTTGGTCGTTAGGCGTTAAGCCTTCCGAATACGCCGGTACCGGCCTGCGGGAAGAGGTGGCATCCCGGGGGTCGAATCCGGAGATGGTTTCCAGAAGCAGGGCCAGGTCCCCGATATTTTTACCGAAAATGCCGATCTGGTCAAAAGAAGAAGCATAAGCGATCAGGCCATAGCGGGAAATCCGTCCATAAGTCGGTTTCAGACCGATCACCCCACAGAAATCGGCCGGCTGGCGAACAGATCCTCCCGTATCACTGCCCAGGGAAATCATACAGAGTGAGGCCTGGACGGCTACGGCCGAACCACCGGAAGAGCCACCGGGAACTTTTTCCGGGTCAAGCGCATTTTTTACCCGGCCGTAAATGGAATTTTCATTGCTGGAACCCATGGCAAATTCATCACAATTCAGGTGACCGATGATAATGGCACCTTCGGCAATCATTTTTTCAACAGCCGTTGCATGGTAGAGGGATTGGAATCCTTCCAGTATCCGGGATCCTGCAGTAACGGGATGTCCTTTATAGCAAATGACATCCTTGATGCCCGTTACGACGCCATGCAGCCTGCCGGATTGCTTCCCGGCCCTTCGTTCCTGGTCCAGCCTGTCGGCGGTTTCCAGGGCCTCTTTTTCATAGAGGTGCACGAAAACATTGAGGTGGGCGAGCCGGTGAATGCGTTCCAGGTAATATAATACAGCATCCCTGCAGGACAAGGATCCCTCGTTCAGGGCCTCCTGATAATCATGTATGGAAGTAAAGGCGAACAATAAATAATAAAGAACCTGTAATCAGGGATTACAGCCTCCTACGGGTTGTTTGAAGGGGTGGTGGACGATGATGGTGTGCCGGTTTTAGGCGGTTCATTCAAGCCATCTTCAAATTCTTTCTTCACATTATTCTTGGCATCGTTGAATTCGCGCATTCCACGGCCCAGGCCACGCATAAATTCGGGAATTTTTCTACCGCCAAAGAGAATTAAAACTGCCAGGATAATCAGTATCCATTCAGAGCCACCCGGTGCGGACAACAGGAATAAACATTGCAGAAAATAGCTGAACATATAAGAATCTTTTAAGGCCTAAAGGTAAATGATTACAAATAAAAAAAGCGGCAGGTTACCCTTCCGCTTCCAGATTAACAGTTGATTTATTTCAGGAAATCATTCTCTTTTCCTTGATACGCGCACTCTTACCGCTGCGTTCCCGCTGGAAGTAGAGTTTTGCCCGGCGAACCCGGCCTACTTTATTTACAGCGATTGATTCGATGTTCGGAGAGAATGTCGGGAAGGTTCTTTCAACACCCACCGCATCAGAAATCTTCCGAACGGTAAAACTGGCTGTCAGGCCGGTACCCTGGCGTTTGATTACATCCCCCTTAAAACTCTGGATACGCTCTTTGTTGCCCTCCAGGATTTTATAGTTCACGGTTATATTGTCCCCCGCTTTAAACTTAGGGAGTTCTTTCCTGGTACTTAACTGTTCGTGGACAAATGCAATAGCCGCGTTCATAACATGATTTTTGGGGATGCAAAAGTAACAAGCTTTCCGGTAATATCAAAAACTAATGTCTATATCCTACCTGGCAACGTTTACTGCGCGTTTTTCGCGGATCACGGTAACCTTGATCTGGCCGGGATAGGTCATTTCAGTCTGAATTTTCTGCGCTATTTCAAAGCTGAGTTTATCACTGTCCCCGTCCGTAACGCGGTCCGACTCCACGATCACGCGTAATTCGCGACCCGCCTGGATGGCATAGGCTTTTTCCACACCCGGATAGGTGAGGGCCAGGTTTTCCAGGTCCTTGATCCGCTGGATGTATTGCTGCATGATCTCGCGCCGGGCACCGGGCCGGGCTCCGCTGATAGCATCGCAGGCCTGGATGATGGGGGCAATCACAAACTGCATTTCCACTTCATCATGGTGGGCGCCGATGGCATTGATAACGGCCGGGTTCTCCCCGTATTTCTCCGCGATCTTCATACCCAGCAGTGCATGGCTCAGTTCAGTTTCCTCATCGGGCACTTTCCCGATATCGTGTAACAATCCGGCGCGTTTGGCCAGTTTGGGATTCAGGCCGAGTTCCGAAGCCATGATGGCGCAGAGGTTGGCAACTTCGCGGCTGTGCATGAGCAGGTTCTGGCCATAGGATGACCGGAAACGCATTTTTCCAACTATGCGCACCAGTTCCTTATGCAGGCCGTGAATACCCAGTTCAATAACGGTTCTTTCCCCGATTTCAATTACCTGTTCCTCGATCTGCCTTTTTGTTTTTTCCACCACTTCTTCAATACGGGCCGGGTGAATGCGACCGTCGGTTACCAGACGCTGCAGGGAGAGCCGCGCAATTTCCCGTCGCAGGGGATCAAAAGAAGAAAGCACGATGGCTTCCGGGGTATCGTCCACAATCAGGTCTACACCGGTAGCGGCTTCCAGCGCCCGGATATTTCTACCCTCACGACCGATGATCTGGCCCTTGATTTCATCACTTTCCAGGTTGAATACCGTAATGGAATTCTCAATGGCCTGCTCGGCGGCTGTTCGCTGGATGCTCTGTATAATGATCTTACGGGCCTCTTTGTTGGCTTTCTGACGGGCATCATCAATGATTTCCTGCTGAAGGGCGAGGGCCTGGGTATGGGCCTCCTGTTTGAGGCTTTCAATTAGCTGGGATTTGGCTTCCTCCCCCGTCAGTCCGGCAATTTTTTCGAGCCGGCGGATATGTTCTTCCTGGTGCTTTTCGAGTTCTGTGCGTTTGTGGTTCACCACATCGATCTGGCGGTTCAGGTTCTCTTTAATGGTGTCGTTTTCCTTAACCTGTTTGTCCAGCGATTCCAGCCGCTGGGTAATACCCTGTTCTTTCTGTTTGATCCGGATTTCGGAATCGGCCAGGCGCCGGTTTCTCTCCAGTACTTCCTTTTCATGTTCCGATTTCAGCTGTACGAACCGTTCCTTGGCTTCAAGGAGTTTTTCTTTTTTTAAGGTCTCTGCAGAAAGCTGGGCATCTGCAATGATTTTTTGTGACTGTGAATTGGCATCATCAATTTGTTTGCGGGTATTTTTTGAGAAAATAAATTTACCCGCCAGGATACCGGCGGCAAGACATATGACGGCAATTATGATGGATATAATGGTTGAATCCATGGAAACTTAAGTTTAAAATGTTCAAAATCATATTTTTATCATCCATGAGGCAATAGGGGATGGGTAGCGAAGATAAGGTTTTTTCGGCAGGGGGATCCGGGTAGAAGGCTAGGACAGGATCTTATCCAGCTGCTCTTCCATTTTATGGAGGGTGTCTGTAAAACCGGGTCCGGGTTCATTTCCGGAATGGGTCCCTGTTTGTGTGGCATACCAGAGTATCACCATCGAAACATAATCCTGCATGTCCTTTCCTGCAAACTGGGATTTAAATTCGATGATTTTGTCGTTGATGGTCTTGATGGTTCCTCTTACGGCGCCTTCATCTTCGGGTTTTAACCGGATCCGGTAGGACCGGTCGCCTATTACGATATTTATTGGGATAAGCTCTTGCATGTTCCAGATACTTGTTTTAACTTTAAAAATACCAGCCGGCTGACGATTGTCCGAAGTTAAGTTAAGTTCTTCTGAAGAATCCATTCCTGCTGCCAACTTTTCATTAATCCAGTATCCAAATCCAGTACCTATGTTCTTAAAGATCAAATCTCCGACTTTTATTGATCGGCTCAGCCTAGAGATCAATCAGACACAGCAATCTTTATTGAAGGCAGTTTTAAAAGACGATAGCGGCATTGTCTGCAGCGTTTTGCAGAAAGAGCTCGGTTTCGGCCAGCAGTTCCTCGACTGGGAAGGGCTCAATGAACTTCCGTATGGTGTGTATACCCTGGAAGTTTCCCAGGGAGCGGATGAAATGAAAATGCGCCTGGTAAAGCGCGTCTGAAATCCCTTTATTCCTGCAGCAGGGCAATACATTTATCTATTTCCCTGACGTATTGATTGAGTCTTTTCTCAAGCGTCTTTTTATCTGTTTCTTCCATACCCCTGCCCGACAACCGGGATACTTCTGCCTGCAGACGGAATTTTTCCGCGTCGCCGGTAATGGATTCGCAGCGTGCCTGCATTTTTTTCAGATCTTCCTTTAGTCGTTCATGTTCTTTTTGCAGCGCCTGGTATTGTTTCAGCAATAAAACGATTTTTTCATGTACTCTTTTCAACTGTATTTCCGGTTGTGACATGAAAAAGATTTTATTGATTTTTAAAATGGTTATTTCCGGATCTCTGCCTTCAACTCTCCTTCTGCCGTTTTCATAATCCGGTTCATCATCCCGTCAATTTCCTTATCAGTGAGCGTTTTCTCAGTGTCCAGGAACGTAAAACTGATGGCCAGTGATTTTTTATCCTTTCCCAGTTTTTCACTTTCAAAAATATCGAATAACTGAACCCCGCTCAATTTCTGAAGGCCAATTCCATGGACTGCTTTTTCTACTGTTTCGAA
>DHWT01000218.1 GCA_002413325.1 Chitinophagaceae bacterium UBA5175
GCCCATGGCTTTTAATTGCCTGGCCATTTCAAAAGCAACGATCCCGCCAAAAGAATAACCGGCCAGGTTATATGGACCCTGGGGGTTTTGTTCAAGGATCTCCATCACATAACAGGCGGCGATTTCTTCCATGTTATCAAATGGCTCGTCAATTCCGTTGAGCCCCCTGGCCTGCAGGCCAAATACCGGCTGGTCCGGATCCAGCCCCGTAGCCAGCGCATGGAAAATCAAAACCGTCAGCCCGGAACCATGAACTATATAGAGCGGAGGTTTGTTGCCGCCCGGTTTAATCGGGACCAGTGATTTCCAGGAGTCTGATTTTTCACCCTGTTCCAGCATCCGGCTTAACTTCTCAATTGTCGGCGCTTCAAATAAGGCCGTTATCGGAAGCCGCTTATTGGCTTTTTCTTCAATCATTTTCATCACCCGTATGGCGATCAGGGAATGACCACCCAGTTCAAAAAAATTATCGTCCATGCTGATTTGCCGGAGATGCAGTGCGTCTGTCCAGATTGCTGCCAGCATTTTTTGGGTGTCTGTTTCTGCCGGCCGGATTTTCCTGTTCAAGGATTCCGTAAACAAATCAGGATCCGGCAGTGCTTTTTTATCCAGCTTGCCATTGCTGGTGAGTGGTATCCGGTTTAAGGGAATGAAGACCCGCGGAACCATATAGGACGGGAGTTTCGATTGCAGGAAGGCAGTTATATCGTCCCTGCTGAATTCTCCCTCCGGCACGAGGTAGGCAATCAGTCTTTTTTCCGAAGCCCGGTCCTCCCGCGCAACGACTACTGCATGCTGAACACCTGCATATTGCTGAATCACCGACTCGATTTCTGCCGGCTCGATGCGAAAACCCCTGATTTTCACCTGCTCGTCCAAACGGCCATGATATTCCAGGTTGCCATCCTGAAGATACCTGGCAAGGTCACCGGTCCGGTACATGCGCGCACCGGGGTCTGCGATGAAAGGATCCGGAATAAATTTTTCTTTTGTCAGATCCGGCCTGTTTAAATACCCCCTGCCCACTCCGGCGCCTCCCACATACAATTCACCGATCATACCCACTCCACATAAACGGAGCTGGTGGTCCAAAACATAAGCAGTCCGGTTATTCAGTGGATGCCCGATGGGAATAGGCTGCGAAATCTGTCTTTCTCTTACAGGATAGGTTAAAGAGAACGTCGTATTCTCCGTTGGTCCGTATCCATTGATGATTTCCAGTGAAGGATACCGGTTCCTTAATTTTTCAATATGTTTTTCAGATAATTTTTCCCCGCCTGCAATAACCGTTCTGAGTCCCTCAAACACAGTCATGTCCAGGTCTACCCACTGATTCAGAAGACTGGACGTGAACCACATCATATTGACTTTTCTTTTCCGGATTTCCTGTTTTAAAAGATCACTGTTTAAAAGTGTCTGCTCATTGCATAAAACCAGTTCGCCCCCGTTTAATAACATGGACCAGTATTCGAAACTGGTTGCATCAAAGGAAGCAGAACCTGTATTCAACAATACATTTTTTTCCTCCATGTTCACATAGTTCACACCCTTTACCAGGCTTACCACATTCCGGTTTTCGATCATTACGCCTTTCGGTCTGCCTGTCGATCCGGAAGTATACATGATATATGCGAGGTCCGTCCCGCTGCCGGGATTAGACGGTGCATGAATCGGCTCCCTCCTGATATATTTCCATTCTTCATCAATCAATATGACCAGCCGGCTTTCCATGTTTCCCAGGTTCGGTAGGCTGTTACGGGAGCAAAGGACCTGGTTTGCATACGTATCCTCCAGCATCAGGTGCAGGCGCTCCGCCGGGTATTCCGGATCGAGCGGAACATAGGCCCCGCCTGCCTTCAGAATGCCCAGGATGGCGATGATGAGATCCATGGATCTTTCAATACACACCGGTACCGGTTGCTCTCTTTTTACGCCTTTCGATTTCAGGTAATGGGCGAGCTGGTTCGACCTCTCGTCCAACTGCCGGTAACTGAGGGTTTCATTACCAAATGAAAGCGCCCGCCGGTTTGGTGTTTGTCTGGCCTGCTCGCTGAACAAAACGGCTATGGATCTGTCTTTCGGATATACGGTGCCGTTATCTTCCTGCTGGGGTTGAGGATCACCGGGCACCGGCAAATCCATGATCCGGGTTTCCGGGTCTGAAACCAGTTCCCGCAGCAGGTTTTCAAAATTGACCATCATTTGACGGATGCTGGACGCTTTGAAGAGACTGGTGTTATAGGACCATTGCAGTTCCGCATTTTCAACTGATCCCCCGATGTTCAGTGATATTTCAAAATTTTCATACTCCCGGGGGTTATATACCAGTTCGTATTTCAACCCCTGGAATTCAACTCCTTCATCGAGTCCCAATTCAACATTGAAAGTGACGGGCACGAGGGGTACGCGGGAACGGTCGCGTGGGATATTCAGTTTCTGCAACAAACTGCCAAAAGTGATTTGCTGATGTTCATAATCGACCAGGATCTGTATTTTTCTTTGTTTCAGGTATTCGGCAAATGAAATGATTCCTTCCGGTCTGCTCCTCATGGGAAGCAGGTTCACACAATGACCCACCAGGCCATAGAGTCCCGCGGGGGACTGACCCGCAGCCGGAATGCCGAGCACGATATCCTCCTGGCCGGTCAGGCGCTGAAGGAAAACTTCAAATGCAGCCATGAGCGTGGTCACCAGCGTACAGCCGTACCGGGCACCCATTTTTTTTATACCTGCAACCAATGCAGGTTCCAGCGGAAAGTCCAGGCGATGGCTTTTATAGGTTCGCTCCCCGGGCCTTGGAAAATCTGTCGGGATATTGAGTATCGGAACGGACTGCCGGTACTGACCGGTCCAGTATTGCTCCATTTTTTTATATTCCGTCGATTCCGAAAACTTTTGCCGCCCCATGGAATAATCACTGAAGGAAGGTGCCGGCTTCAGATCCGGGGAAATATTTTTTGAAAAAGCCGTATAGAATTTACCAAGGTCCTGCAACAGGATGCCGAGTGACCAACCATCACAGATAATATGGTGTGCGGTAATAGTTACATAATATTCTTCTTCTCCCAATTTGAACAAGGCCGTCCTGAACAAAGGGCCTTTCAGCAGGTCAAACACATCCAGCGCATTTTGTTTGGTGAATGCCTTTATAAATTCCTCCTGGTCGCTCAAAGACCGATCAGACAGGTCCTCGTATCGCAGCATCCCCTCCATCTCCCTGTAAATACAAATCTGCCTGCCGTCTTCACTGAAAGTTGACCGAAGTGCCTCGTGACGATTTGTTATTTCTTTCAATGCCCGCTCCATGGCCCCGCTATGAAATGGTCCGGTTAGTCGAAGACTGACCGATTCATTATAAGAACGGTTGGCATCATCGCCGCCGAGCTGACAGGATATCCAGATCTCCAGCTGGGGTTCAATGGCAGGCACTAGATGAAATCCTTTGGAAGAACTCATGAATCCCGCTTCCAGTAATTCATCCACCGATTCTTCAAATGCTTCTGCGATGGCCTGCACGTCTGCCGCATCATGGGCTGTTGTCAGGAAACAGGGAAAACCTTCCCAGATATGAATTCCTTTTTCGCGCATGAGGCTGAATAACAATTCACCGTAAGGAATTTCTTCTCTAAATTTAATTTTCCAGAGAGATCCGAATTGAGCGATATAGAGGGGCAATCCCTTCCTGGTACAAATATGATTTAACGCATCCGCCAGTCCCCCCGTCTTTTCGTTCAGGGATGCCTGTAAGGACGGGCCGCAGGCTTTCATATATTCCAGGGAAGCCAGGGAAGCCGCCAGGGCCAGGGGGTGACGTACAAAAGTGCCAGCGAAATAGGTTACTCCGGATTCGGGGGTGGAGGCGTTCCCATATTCCCAAAAACCTCCATCCAGTGCATCCATGTATAATTTTTTACCTGCAATCACACCGATCGGCAATCCGCCTGCAACCACTTTACCATAAGTGCCGAGATCAGCTTTTATTCCAAACAAAGCCTGCGTGCCACCCGGATGCATCCTGAAACCCGTGATCACTTCATCAAAAATCAGGGCCGTACCGGATGCTTCCGTTATTTTCCTCAGTGCTTTCAGAAATTCAACGGGTTGAAATTCCGGCCTCCGGCTTTGTACGGGTTCCACCAGCACAGCAGCCAGCTCATGGGCCCTTTCTTTTATGATCGCGAGACTTTCTTCCGTTCCATAATCCAGGATCAGCATATTCTGCACGGCTTCCGGCATGATACCCGGTGCAGCCGGAAATGATTTCAGTTTTTTTGTACCCCGCACAATCACTTCGTCCAAAATCCCGTGATAGGATCCTGAAAAAGCTACGATGGTAGAACGGCCGGTTACCGTTCTCGCGATACGCATGGCGCCCAGCACCGCTTCGGAACCTGTGTTGCATAATGCAGTCCGGTCGAAACCGGTAAATTCACAAATCAGCTTGCAGACAGCTCCTGCAAACTCATGCTGGGGACCGAGTTCATATCCTCTTTCAATTTGCTGATGGAGCGCCCGGGTAATGAGTTCGGGCTGGTATCCCAGGAAATTGGAGCCGAATCCATTCAACGCATCGATATATTCATTGCCGTCAATATCCCATAATCTGCTGCCTTTGGATTTATTCACGACGAGGGAATACACGATCTCTTTCGTGAGGGGCTTAAAACCCGAAACCACGCGCGGATCGGCCATATAACTGCGGTGTTCCTGCGCATAGGCTTTACTGAGGCGGGTCTTCTGGTTATAACGTAGTATAAATTGATCCAGAAAATCCTGCTGCTTTTTATTCAATGCCGACCCATCTTTTTCAATCCGGGCCGCGGCACCGAATGGCTTTTTTAACTCCGAAATTTCTTCAGAACTAAACACAGCAGATGGTTGCGGGACGACGGTTGACGTTTGACCGGCAACTGAAGATTGATTTCCCTGCTGCAGAAGAGAAACCTGCCTGGTAAGTAATTCAAGTTGCCTGGATAATTGCTGTATGGCAGATGGATCGGTGGTTTGCTCTGGCTTTTGTTCTTCACGGAATTTTACTTCCGGTAGTTGTTTATCCAGATATCCGGCAAGCAGATCCAGGCTGCCTAAGGTCTCATTTAATTGCCTGAAACTGACGGGCAGTCCGAATTCCTTTTTGATATTCAGCGCTACCTGGGTCAGGAGCAGGGAATCAAAGCCAATTTCAATAAAATTCATATCTCCGCGCACGGATTCCATTTCAATACCGGAAGCATTTTCAAAAATATTTTTCAGCAGCCCGGTCAGTTCCGATTTCCGCGAACCCTTTTTTTGAGGCAAAATATTTATATCGATTGGTGTCCCGGAAGAAGCAGAAACTCCTCCGTTTATTTCAGACTGAACGGTGCCATTTAATTGTACGGGTGCAGCCGGATCCACCCAACACCGGATCCTGTCAAAAGCGTATGCAGGTAATTTTATTTTTGACCTTTTCTGTTCACCATGAATTGCTTTCCAACCGGGTTCTATTCCATGTATCCATAACTGCCCTGTTGCTTTCAGCATGGAATCATTTTCTGTTTTGCCCTCTTCAGCATCCAGGCTCGCCACCGCATATATCGGCTGTTTAATCCCCTGGTTACGAACGAGTGTGCTGAGCACGCGTCCGGGACCTGTTTCCAGCATCACAGAACTGCCCTCTTCTGTAATGGTTTTAATGGCATCTGCGAAACGAACCGGCTGCCGGAGTTGTTCCACCCAGTAAGCAGGCCGGTTCATTTCATCCTCCTGTATCCGCTTTCCCGTAAGTGTCGAAATGATGGGGATTTGGGGGTTATACATTGAAATGGACGCGGCCATTTCTTTAAAAGATGGTAATATGGGATCCATCATCGCGGAGTGAAACGCGTGACTGGTTTGCAAAAGTTTATTGGCGATACCCTGGCCCGTGAGAGATTTTGAAAAATCCAGCACCGCTTTTTCCGGGCCCGAAACGACCGACATAGCGGGACCGTTGATAGCTGCCAGGGAAAGTTCCGCGGGCAGTAAAGGTTTTATTTTTTCTTCCCCGGAACGGATGCTCAGCATGGATCCTGTTGGCAGGTATGACATCAGCCGTCCACGGTTGAAAATAAGGAACAGACCTTCCTGCAGGCTAAATACACCTGCCAGATGGGCCGCAACAAATTCCCCGATACTATGCCCGATCAACGCCGATGGTTTGATTCCACGGCTTAACCAGACCTGGGCAATGGCATATTCTATGATAAACAGGGCCGGCTGGGTATAATAAGTATTATGAATTTTCTGTTCATCACCAGGATTATTATGCGCATGGAACATGATATCCCGGATATCTTCTTTCATGATTGGTAAAAGCAGGTCTGCACATGTATCAAACGCTTTTCTGAAAACCGGCTCCTCTGCGTAAAGTTCCTTACCCATGTTGAGATATTGCGAACCCTGGCCCGGGAAAAGAAACACAATACCGGCCGGGCTTTCTTTCAGGTAAACGTGTTCCTGTGGGGTGGCCGGTGTATTTAATTTCCGGATAAGTTCCTCCCGGTTGCCCGCTACCAGGAAGCGACGGACGTTAAAATGTTCGCGATTCGTTTGAAGGCTAAACGCCAGGTCTGCGAGTGAAATCTTTTCATTTTCAACTAAAAAATCAGCCAGTTTTCCTGCATAATCCTCCAGGCTTTTTTCAGTTTTTGCGGACCAGCAGATCAACTGCCCGTTTTTTTCCGGATCCTGATGTACCGCAGGACCAGCAGGTTGCCCATTTTTAAATTCTTCCAGCACCACGTGTACATTGGTACCGCCGACCCCAAAAGAACTGACGCCCGCAATCCGGATGCCGGGGTTTTCCCAGTCCTTCAGCCGGGTATTTATATAAAATGGAGTTTGTTCAAAATGTATATGCGGATTCGGTATTTTATAGTTGATGGAAGCCGGAATTTTTTTATGATACAGTGCCAATGTGGTTTTAATGAATCCCGCTACACCGGCGGCTGCCGTGCAGTGGCCGATATTGGATTTGATGGAACCCAGGGCGCAGTATTGTTTTTTTTCTGTTTGTCCGAAAGCCAGATTTAATCCTTCCATTTCAATCGGGTCACCCAGTGGAGTGGCGGTACCATGTGCTTCAATATAACTGATCTGCGCCGGGTCAACCTCCGCGTCGCGGATCGCCATCCGAATGGCGCCAGCCTGACCCATGGCACTCGGGGCCGTGAAACTTCCCTTACCACCGCCGTCATTGTTCAGGCCGGTCCCCTTGATTACAGAATAAATGGTATCCCCGTCTCTTACAGCAGCTTCCAGCCTTTTCAATAAAACAACTCCCGCACCGTCACTGAATACCGTGCCTGTAGCTTCAGCGTCGAAGGTCCGGTTATGCCCGTCCAGGCTGTACATGGCTCCTTCCTGGTAAATATGTCCGCTTTTAATCGGAACGGTAATCGCCACCCCGCCTGCCAGCGCCAGTTCGCACTGACCTTTGCGTATACTTTCCACTGCTTCGGCAATAGCCAGTAAAGAAGTGGAGCAGGCCGATAAAACACTGACCGCAGGGCCCTTCAGGTTTAACTCATAGGCTGCGCGAGTTGCGATATAATCTTTTTCATTGGCCGTCATCACCTGGAAACTGCCAATGCGCCCGATCAGATCGGTATGGCCCTGCACATTATTCAGGTAATAGGTATTATTTCCCGTTCCCGCAAAAACACCGATGGTTCCGGGATATTTTGATGGAAGGTACCCGCCGCTCTCCAGTGCTTCCCAGGCGATCTCCAAAAAGATCCTTTGCTGTGGATCCATGAGTTCGGCCAGCCGGGGATTGATACCAAAAAATGCCGGGTCGAATGATTCTGCCTGGTCTATAATGCCGCGGGCTTTTACATAGTCGGGGTTATTTTTTAATGATTCCGATATACCTGCATCCAGTTCTTCGTCAGAGAAAAAAGAGATGGTTTCTTTTCCTTCCAGCAGCAGGGTCCAGAGTTCGTCGATGGTATTGGCTCCGGGAAAACGGCATGCCATGGCGATCACCGCGATTTCGCCACCAGCTCGCAAATGCTGATTTTCCATCTGTGACCCGGCCGCGGTAATTTTTTCATTGCCATCCAGGTAATCAGCGATTCCGCGGATGGTTGGGTTCTGGTAGAGTTTGGTAATGGGCAAATCATATTGGTGCGACTGTTTTAAAAAGGCAACCGTTTTTAATGCCAGCAGGGAATTCCCGCCCATTTCAAAAAAATGATCCTCCGTACCTACCTGGTCCAGTTGCAGGAGGTTTGCCCAGCAGGCACTGATTGCTCTTTCAATTTTTGTAACCGGCGCTTTATAGAGGACGGACAAGTCAGGCCGTTTCCTGTCGGGCTCCGGCAAAGCCTTTTTATCAATCTTTCCGCTGGATGTTTTTGGCCATTCGTCCATCCATACAAAAGCCGAGGGCATCATATAATCCGGCAACTTCTTTTCAATCGAATGCCTCAATGCCAAAGTATCTTTTAATCCATTGGAAGAAACGAGATAGGCCACCAGCATTTTTTGCCCGGGAACCACTTCTCTCGCCACCACCACGGCCTGTCTTACAGCTTGCTGGTGATTCAGGATGACTTCTATCTCACCCGGTTCAACCCGGTATCCCCGGATTTTAACCTGCTCATCCTCCCGGCCGAGAAATTCAATATTGCCATCGGGTAGCCAGCGGCCCAAATCACCGGTCTTGTATATACGCAGATCACCTTCTTCGGGATGATGCCATTTCATGAATTTTTCTTCCGTCAGTCCGGGTTGGTTCAGGTATCCTTCTGCGAGACTTTTCCCGGCAACAGCGATTTCGCCTGTTTCGCCGGGCGGCAATGCATTCCCTTTTTCATCAAGAATAAAAATGGATGCATGGTCAACCGGTTTGCCGATGGTTGGCAGGGCAGGCCAGGAAGCCGGATCGCCGGCCAGTTTCAATGCCGTGACCACATGGGTTTCTGTAGGACCGTACTGATTATACAATATACAGGAATGCAGAGAGGAGAAAAAGTGCCTGATCGTTGGCATTATCTTCAATTGCTCACCGGCTGTAATAACTTCCTTCAGGGAAGAAGGAAAAATCTGATGGGCATCTGCTGCTTCGCTGAGGTACTGGAGGGCCACAAAGGGCAGAAAAATGCGCTGAATGGCTTTTGATTCTAAAAAAACCAATAAGCGAAACGGGTCCAGCCGCAGGTCGTCGTCAATCAATACCAGGGTTCCTCCCGTTGTGAGGGTGGAGAATATTTCCTGGAAAGAAACGTCGAAAGACAGGGGCGCAAACTGCAGCGTCTTGGTTCCCCTGCCAGCAGCAGAATTTTTTTCCTGCCATTGCAGGAGGTGGAACAGGGCAGACTGACCCATGCACACACCCTTGGGTAATCCGGAAGAACCGGATGTGAATAATGTATAGGCTAAGCAGGTGGTTGAAACCGTTTTGATATTTTCTTCAATACCCGGAGCTTCATCAATGGCCAGCAGGCTGATCCCGGTTTCGAGTGAATGAAAAAAAGAATATTCCGTGCGGGAAGCCAGGCAGGTTTGCATGCCGGAATCTTTTATCATTTGCTGAAGCCGTTCAACAGGATTTCCGGGATCGAGTGGAAGACAGGCTTTACCCGCTTTCAGAATGGCCAGTAAACCGGCAATCATTTCAACGGACCGGGTGCTGCTGATACCGATAGAAGCTGCCGGAGCATTTTGTATAATGATCTGATTTGCCAGCGCATTGGCCTGCCGGTTCAATTCAGCATAGGTCCATACACGGCCTTCAAAAACAACAGCCGGGTCATCCGGCTGTTGTTTTGCCCGGAGTTCAAATAATTCGTGTATAGATAATTGCTTTCCGGAAACACCTTCTGCTTTATGCACTTCCATCAACGGCAGCTTTTAATTTTTTTTAATGACGGGACGGTTGAACTGGTCACCCAGTTTACAAGCCTGCCCTGCCAGCCAGGCATAACCGGTTTTACCGATCGCTTTCACTTTGCTCTCCCTTTTTTTAAAAGACCAGACGTCCTTCACAAAATCCCTATAGTTTTTATGGTTCAACTGGTCAAAGGCCACGGAAATGGTGGGTGTCAGGGAACTGGCCGTATGCCAGGTCCCAAAGGGTATAAACAGGGTCTCACCGGGTCCTACCACAAAATGAACCGGCGTTGCATTTTTATATTTCGGATATTTTTGAAAATCGGGTTCGAAAATATTAATGTCCGAACGCCAGGGATCATCGTCTTTTGGATAAAGCAGGTCTTCCTGCCCGCGGGGAAAAACAGTAAACCTTTTTTCACCATATAACTGGGTAATCCAGGCGTTGAGGTGGAAGTAATCCAGGTGTACATAAGGAAACCTCCCCCCGGATCCCCCGATGAACAGTTCGGTGGCACTGCCCCAATGGCCTTTATTGAACCATTTACTTTCCAGCCAGTTGGGCCGGGCATAATTTAAATCCAGGGGCTGCAGCAGGTCCAGGATTTCAGGTAAGGTTTCAGGAATATTGAAAATACAGGGATAGGGTGCCGGATTCGTTTCCGTGCTGTTTTCCACCATATCCATAATCTCCCGCATGGTATATTGTTTACCGGAAATTTCGGTTTTGCGGTCACCATAATTTTTTCGAAACCAATCGGGATTGAAAATATCTTTTGCCTTCCAGGTTTTTGAGGCATTTTTAAAAATTACGGGAATACCCGGCTGATAAAATTCCCGGATAAAATCTTCGTAGGAGATATCATCCACTTTCTGAACTTCCATTGGAACGGGGTTTAAAAACAAAACACCTCCAAATTAAACATAATTTTCAGATAGTCAAAGCACTAGAACATGAATCGGGGAATCAGCCGGGCAATTTTCGGAGCAGGGGTTTTATATAATTCCGGATGAATTCGGGGTAAAAGCGCCAGGCATAAATAAAAGGACTCAAAGGATTCACCTTCAGAATTTTATAAAGTAAAAATTGCCTGATTATAAATACGATCCCGTCGGCGATCAGGGTCCCGTATATGCAACCCATAAGACCCAGGCGGCCGATCAGGAAATAATTCAGGACCAGGGTCAGCGATATAAAAGAAGAGAGGAGGATAAAGTTCAGCTTGGCCCGGCCGATGGAATCCATGATGACGCCGAAAAAACGGTCAAAGGGGCTGAACAGGCAGGTCAGAATGACGATATGCACCATCGGAATCGCCTCAGCATAATGATCACCTGCCACCAGCCGCACCACGAATCCGGGAAAACAAAATACAAAAATGACCAGCGGGAACAGGATAGCCACAATGGTTCCGACCGATTTTTCATAGAGGTATTTGCCTGCGTCAATACCCTGCGCGGCGAACCGTTTCGCACTCTGCGGAAAAACGATGACTCCCAGGGCATTGGTCGGAATATCGGTCATGCCCACGATGCGGATGGACACATTATAGGAACCCGCTGCGGCGGGCGAAAGCAATGTACCCAGCATCATCTGGTTCACAGATCCGGAGAGGACTGCACTGATATAGGTGCCGAAAACAAATTTCCCGTAGCCGAATAATTTCCCCATCCAATCCTTATGCAGCTTCCGGGAAATCCCGAGAAAATCCTTTACGAAATAATATTCCGTCCAGGCACCGATGCCCGTGCAAATGCCCTGCGCATAGATCAGGTCCATCAGGGATTGATGGAAATGAAAAAGGAAAGAAATAAAAACAAACAGGAAAAAACCGCCCTGCCGGATCATGGTCGTAACCAGTATGCCATGAAAACGCAGGTGGGCCTGCTCGATCCACTGGAATTGCGATAAGAGCCCCTGGAGGATATATACACCGTTAAATACGATGAACATCGGAACCAATCCCGGTTCATGCCAGAGCCGCGAGAGGTATCCTGCAACCGACAGGTTTATGGCGATACAGATACTCATCAGGATGCCACTCAGAGCATATGATGCCGTGATGATCTTTGGCTTTTCTTTTTCCGGGCTTTCAGAAAGGAATTTTATCAGGGCATGCTGGATCAGACCGCTGCGGGCCATTTCAAAAATAGATGTCGTTGCCACAAACAGGGTCCAGATACCAAAGCCATGCTTGTCCAGCATGCGGACGAGGAAATAAAAGCTGCCGAAGCCAAACAACAGCTGCTGGATATTCAGCATCAGCGTATAGGACCCGGATTTAAGCCAGTAATGTTTGTTTGGATCTTTCATTAGCAGGCTGAAAGTAATTTGAAAATTTCAGAATTTGGAAAATTGTGAAATAAGGCAGTAAACACACGGATGGAAGCATGTCAAGGCTAAATAACGGTGCATGACCACACAATTTAAAATTCCCTAATTCTCAAATTAAGAGAGCAGTTCTTTCAAGTAAGCCGGCATTACCCTTTTCAAGGAAGCCTGCTCATAGGCATAGGCCATAGATATCAATGCGGGTTCTGTGTAAGGCCCCGCATAGAATGAAATGCCGACCGGCAGGCCATGCAGTAACCCCATCGGAATCGTGATATGCGGGAAACCCGTAATGGCAGCGGGTGTGGAAAGAGAAGGCCCGTTATCATAGTCACCATTCACGAGGTCAATACAGCAGGCCGGACCATTTGTAATGCCCGAAAGGGCATCCAGGTTATTCGCCGTCATCAGGTCCAGCAGGGTTTTTCGGAAACCCGTGGTTTTCTCCAAAGCCTCCGTATATTCTTTACTATACAGGTCACCTTTGGCTTCACTCTCAACCAGGGTATCCTGTTTGAAAAAAGGCATCATTTTTTTTTCTTCTTTTATATCGAATGCGATCAGTTCTTTGAGTGATTTGACATGAGTGCCATACACGTCGAGATAACGGTTCAGCCCGTCTTTAAATTCATATAACAGCACAAGGAACTCTGCATTGCCAAGGGCTTTCATCTCACCCAGAAGGTCCACTTCCACCATAGTAGCACCCTGCGATTCCATAACGGACATGGCTCCACGCAATAACGCAACGAGGTCCGGGTTCCCCTGGAGATG
Source organism: Chitinophagaceae bacterium UBA5175 (assembly GCA_002413325.1). Taxonomy (GTDB): domain Bacteria; phylum Bacteroidota; class Bacteroidia; order Chitinophagales; family Chitinophagaceae; genus Puia. Next base: position 12,962 of record DHWT01000218.1, read on the forward strand.
AGATTTTTCGATTCCGATGCGTTTTCCCCTGAGGCCCTCCTCATTTAAAAAAGGGGTATAATCCTGCAGTGCTTTACCCGCACTTGCCTGTGTGACGGCATCGTTTGCATCCAGCCCGGTTCCGGCTCCCAGCAGGATGGCCGCATCCCGCACGGTACGCGCCATGGGACCGGCCGTATCCTGCGTTGCAGAAATGGGTATGATTCCGCTGCGGCTCCATAAACCCACGGTCGGTTTGATGCCGACGAGGGCATTCACGGACGCAGGTGAAACCACAGAGCCATCGGTTTCCGTTCCCACACTCACCACACAAAGATTGGCTGCTGTTGCGGATCCGGATCCTGCACTGGATCCTGAAGGATTCCTGTCCAGGATATAGGGACATTTGGTTTGTCCGCCCCGGCTGCTCCATCCGCTGCATGAATGGGAGGAACGGAAATTAGCCCATTCGCTCAGGTTGGTTTTCCCCAATAATACCACGCCGGCCTTACGGAGTTGTTTCATGATGAATGCATCTTCTTTGGCCCGGTTTCCCAGCAGGGCCTGCGAACCGGCAGTGGTCATCATCCGGTCTCCCGTATTGATATTGTCTTTTACCAGGACCGGAATTCCATGCAGAGGGCCGCGGATTTTTCCCTGCTTTCTTTCATGATCCAGGTTTTCCGCGATCTCCAGGGCATCCGGGTTCAATTCTATAATGGAATTCAGGGCAGGACCGCTGCGATCAATGAGTTCGATACGCCGGAGGTAAGCCCTGGTAATCGATAAAGCGGACTGTTCACCGCTTTGCATTTTTTTCTGGAGTTCCGTTATCGTGATCTCTTCCAGGTTCAGGGCAAGTGCCTCATTCATTGCGTCCCTGGAAGAAATGTTGAATGCTGCGTTTCCGCCAGCCGCCAGCTGCCAGCCGCCGATTGTTGACAGCCCGAGCCCGGTTAAAGATCCGCTGCGTATAAATTTTCTCCTGTCCATATCCGTATATTTTAATTAAAACCGGGAATAATTATAAGCATTTATTTCCATCCGCCCCCCAGGGATCTGTAAAGTTCAACACGGGCATTCAGTTCGGCCCTCTGAATAAATGCCAGGCTCAGCTGCGCATCCAATGCATTTTGCTGGGCCGTGATCACTTCCAGATAATTGGCCATATCATTCCTAAATAATAACTGCGCATTGCTTACCGCAGCCGACAGGGTATCAGTCCTTGCCCTGGCAATGTTTTCCTGTTCTTTTAGTTTACTGATCTGCACCAGCGCGTTGCTCACTTCAATGGCCGCTGTCAGTACCGATTGCCTGAAACGGATCACGGCTTGTTCCCTTTGCTGTCTGGAAATTTCCAGCTGTGTTCTCAGTTGTCTTCCCCTCAATACCGGCTGGATCAGGGTAGCACCTGCCACTCCAAACAGGGAACCCGGAATATTAAACCAGTTGCTGGATTTAATCGATTCGAAACCTGTTCCGGCCGTGAGGTTCAATGCAGGATACATATTAGCCTGGCTGATTCCCACCTGGGCATTGGCATTCACGAGTCCCATTTCGCTGGCCCGTACATCCGGCCTGCGGTTTAATAAAGAGACGGGCAATCCGGTTGTGAGCCCGTCGTTGAAATGGATATCGGTTAAATTAACAAAGCGGTCAACGGAACCCGGCAGGTTACCCGTGAGCAATTGTAAACCGTTTTCCTGAATCCGGATATTCTGTTCAATCAGCGGAACCAGCACGGCAGTTGACTGCCTTTGGGATTCTGCCTGTTGCACGGCGAGGTAAGTGACTTCCCCCGCATCAAAAAGCAGGTTGGTGAGTTTGACAAAATCGGTGTTGAGTGCCAGTGTTTTCCTTGTTTGCTGCAATTGCTGATCGAGCATGAGCAGGCTGAAATATCCCTGGGCTATATCTGCCACCAGCTGAGTCTGCACCGCTTTTGCCGCTTCGTAAGTCTGGAGGTAACCGGCCATACTGGATTCCTTCTGCCGGCTGATCTTTCCCCAGATATCAATTTCCCAGCTCATATTGACAGATGCCACGAAATCATTGAAATGATTAACCAGGGCCCCGTTATTGGTTCCAAACGGACTGTTATCCGAATTCCGGTAATATTGACCTGAAAGCCCCGCGTTGACCTGCGGATACCATAACCAGCCGGCCTGTTTCACCTGCGACCGGGCAATACTGATATTTCTAATTGCGAATTGCAGGTCGTAGTTGCGGGATATCCCGCTGTCGATCAGTAACTGCAAAACCGGGTCTGAAAAATAATTTTTCCAGGCGATGTCCCCGATGCTGTTTGTATCGGCAGCGTGTACTCCGGGATTAAAACTTTCCGGCAGCAGCACGTCCGGGCGCTGGTAATTTTTCCCGGTTCTGCAGGATATCCCCCCCCACAAGATCAAAAGAAAAATAATATAGCGGTACTGATGTAACTTTTTCATTTTCTATAGTTGAGATCAGTACACTTATTCTGACTTAAGCTCATAATTTTCAATTATGGATTTTGGTTTCCCGGTAACTTTTTCCTGGAGGGCCTGGAAGATCACAAAAAGAACGGGAATAATAAATACACCCAGGACTACTCCTGTCAGCATGCCTCCAACGGCCCCCGTGCCGATAGAACGGTTACCCAGAGCGGACCCGCCTGTGGCCCAGGTTAATGGGAGGAGCCCGACAATGAATGCAAAGGATGTCATCAGGATCGGGCGTAAACGGAGGCGGCTTCCTTCCAGTGCGGCGGCCACCAGGTCCATCCCCGAACGCCTGCGCGCTACTGCATATTGAACAATTAAAATAGCATTCTTAGCGAGGAGACCAATCAGCATGATGATACCCACCTGTACATAAATATTATTTTCAATCCCGGCCATGTTGATAAATAGAAAAACGCCCAATAATCCCGTGGGAATGGAAAGTAAAACCGCCAGGGGCAGGATATAACTTTCATACTGGGCGGAGAGTAAAAAATATACAAATACCACGCTCAGAATAAAAATGAGACGGGCTTGTGTACCAGCCGAACTTTCTTCGCGGGAAATTCCGGACCATTCATAGGAATATCCCCGTGGAAGATCATTAGCAGCCAGATCACGGATGACGCGAATGGCATCTCCCGAACTAAATCCCGGATTTACGGTGCCACTGATGCTTACAGAATTAAAGAGGTTGGTCCGGTTTATCGTTTCCGGTCCGTACACTCTTTTTAACTGAACGAACGTATTGATGGGAATCATTTGTCCGAAGCTGCTTTTAACAAAGACTCCATCCAGGGAAGAAGGATCCCTTCGATAGGGAATATCCGCTTCCACAATAACCCGGTAATATTTTCCAAACCGGTTAAAGTCCGACGCAAAACTGCTTCCATAATAGACCTGCATGGTTCCCAGAATATCACTTACGGATACATGTAACTGCTTTGCCTTTGCATTATCCACTTCCAGCAGATATTGCGGATTCCCGGTATAATAGAAAGAATAAGCACCGGCAATCTCTTTTCTTTTCATCAGGGCTGCAGCGAATGCATTGGTCGTTTCGTTCAGTTTCTCTACAGATCCGCCGGTCCGGTCCTGGATAATCACTTCGAATCCACTGGAATTTCCAAATCCCGATACGGTTGGAGGGCTGATTATAAACACACCCGCCTCTTTAATGACGGACATTTTCTCATAGATCTTCTCAATCACCTGATTGATACTCTGCGCAGGTTTTCTATCCTTTTGCTCTTTTAACTTAATAAAAGTAACGCCGAAATTTGTACTATTGATGAATCCGCCAAACAGATTCAAACCACTGATGGCTCCCCGTTTGTCGACAGCCTGAACCTCATTCAGCAGGCTATCCACTTTTTGCATTACGGCATTGGTTCTGTCCAGCGACGAAGCAGGCGGCAGGTTGATACTCAGCATGACAAAATTCTGATCTTCCGCGGGAATAAATCCGGTAGGCGTTTTATTCACCTCCCAGATGGTTAGTCCGGATATGACGGCGAGTGCCAGCAATCCAACCCATTTATAGCTAATAAGAAATTGAACAACGCCCATATATCGGTTGGTAGTCGCATTGAATCCGGCATTGAAGGCATTTCCAAATCTTTTTCCAAAACCTGGTTTCTTTCGATCCCCGCCTTCTCCATGATGATTATTTTTTAAAAATAATGCGCAGAGCGCCGGACTCAGGGTCAATGCATTGAGCGCGGAGATTAAAATGGCAATCGCGAGGGTAAATGCAAACTGCCGGTAAAATACACCACTGCTGCCCTGCATAAATCCCACCGGCACAAACACAGCTGCCATCACCAGTGTGATAGAAACAATGGCACCGGATATTTCATTCATGGATTGTATTGTCGCATCATGTGCATTCAGTCCGGTCCGTTCCATTTTTGAATGTACGGCCTCCACTACTACAATCGCATCATCCACAACAATACCGATAGCCAGCACCAGTGCAAAAAGCGTAAGCAGGTTGATGGTAAAACCAAAGAGCTGCATAAAAAAGAAAGTACCCAGAATGGCGACCGGGACCGCTATGGCGGGAATTAATGTGGACCTGAAATCCTGCAGGAAAATAAATACGACCAGGAATACCAGGATAAAGGCTTCGAGTAATGTAGTCTTAACCTGGTCGATGGAAGCATCCAGAAAATCCTTCGCACTGAACATTGTGAAATAATGAATGCCTTTCGGAAAACTGGCGGCCGTATTTTTCAGTACCTGATCTATGGTAATCAGGATATCGTTTGCATTGGAACCTGCGGTTTGAAAAATTCCGATACCCAATCCGGGCTTTCCCTGCACCAGGGCATTAGAACTATAAGAAATTGAACCGAATTCCACACGGGCTATATCTTTCAAATGGATCACCGATCCATCCGCCCCGGTTTTGACAATAATGTCTTCATAGTCCTTATTCTCGGTTAGTTTCCCCTTGTATTTAATGATATATTCGAAAGAGGCACTGCTACCTTCTCCAAATTTGCCGGGTGCAGACTCTACATTCTGGTCATGGATTGCATTCATTACATCCTGGACCGAAATATTATTAGCGTTCAGACGATCCGGCAGAAGCCAGATACGCATGGAATAATCCTTTTCTCCAAAGATCACAGCCTGTCCCACACCGGGTACACGCTGTATTTCCGGAAGGATATTGATCTTGGCATAGTTCGACAGGAATTTTTCATCATATGCGCTATCGGAGCTGTACAACAGGGTGACATTAATCATACTGTTCTGCTGCTTCTGCGTGGAAATCCCGGCCTGTACTACTTCCTGTGGAATCTGATTCACGGCCCGTGATACCCTGCTTTGAACATTCACGGCATCTATGTCAGGATTTGTCCCCTGCCTGAAATACACACTGATGGACATGGATCCGTCATTGGCGGATGTGGACGTCATATAGGTCATGTTCTCCACGCCATTGATTGCCTCTTCCAGAGGTGTGGCCACGGCACGGGCCACCACTTCTGCATTCGCTCCCGGGTAAAACGCATTCACACTTACAGTAGGTGGGGCGATATCCGGAAACTGTGTGATTGGCAGGTTAAACATGGAGATCAGTCCCAGCAGGGTCAGAATAATGGATATCACAGTAGATAAAACCGGGCGTTCTATAAATCTTTTGAGCATTTTACTTTTTTTGTTCAGAAAACAGGCGCTACATCGGCCGGATCTTCAGCAGACTGTCCAGGGACATGCGCAACGGATTGATGACGGTACCATCGGTCACCTTTTCTACACCGTAAACAATCCGGTCCCCGGCTTTTAGTCCGTTATCCACCAGGTAATAATTTCCGGAAACGCCTGAAACATGCACCGGCACGCTATTTACTTTATTGCTGTCAGACAAAAGAAACACAAAAACCTTATCCTGTAATTCATAAGTGGTTTCCTGCGGAATCACCAGTCCGGCCGGAAGGCTTATTGAAATCCGCACCCGGCCGGTATTGCCTGAACGCAAAACACCATTTGGGTTCGGAAAATTGGCACGAAAAGGAATGGATCCGGAACCAGAGGCAAACTGACCGGCCACCATTTCCACTTTCCCTGTCTGCGGGTATAAGCTGTTATCGGAGAGAATGAGTTGAACCGGAGGCAGGTTCCTGATTTTATCTTCGATCGTTTTGCCGGGGTATTCATCACGGAACCGGAGAAATTCAGTTTCACTTACAGAAAAATAAACCCGCACATCCTTTACTTCTGAAATATTGGTCAGCGGATCTGCTGTGGACAGGCCTACCAGGCTCCCGGTTTTAATATGAATTCTCCCGATAAAGCCTTCTACCGGCGCTTTGATCAGGGAATACCCGATATTGATTTTTGCGTTGCCGACTGAAGCTTCTGCCTGGGCCACGTAAGCTGTTGCCGCATCGTAAGCGGCTTTAGCTGTTTTCAGTTGAATCGGGGAAATCACATTATTGGCAACCAGCGGCTCCAGTTTATTCATATTGATCTCCGCACTGGCCTGGTTTGCTTTTGCGACCGCCAGGGTTGCATAGGCATTATTTAGTGCTTCCTGGTAAGGCTGGTCGTTGATCTTAAACAGGGGCTGGCCTTTTTTAACAAAAGCCCCTTCATCCACAAAAATCTTTTCAATATACCCGTTCACCTGGGGCCTGATTTCGATATCATTACTGCCTTCCAGTGCAGCTGTATATTCCCTGAAGGATGTAAAAGGACGTTCCGACACCGTAACAACCGGAAGGGCTTCGGGAGGGGGTACCGCATGAGTTGCAACAGGTTCCGGATTATTACAGGATTCCAGTGAACTCAGACCAAAAAAAAACAATATTCCTGTATAAAAGAATTTTCGCATAGCAGTGATTGGTTCAGGGGTTAAATTCTGATAATTGTCAGACATTACAAATGTAATGATATGGCAAGACCAAATGGTTAGACTGTTTAGAAGCTCTATTAAAATATTATAAACGGCTAACGATGATACACGGATGCCCTATTCATTTATACCCAGGCCCTTCTCAAAAAATGCAACCAGTTGCCATGCAGGATATTCTGAATATCCGGTCCTGAATATCCCCGATGTTTCAGGAGATCCGGCAGCTTTTGCAAATCAGCAATGGTATCCATATCGAAGGGTGATTGTTCGGTGCCGAACATGCCATCGAGGTCACTGCCGATGGCAATATGATCTGCGTTTCCTGCAATCTGGCAGATATGATCGTAGTGATCGATGAGCCGGTTCAGATTGGCCCCCATGGCTTTGGGCAGCGAAACGCCTCGTATCCAGCCCTCCGTAAGCATCCAGGCATCCAGCCCCCCGCCGATAACCGCCCCCCGTTCAATTAACACCCGGATCTGGTCGTCAG
>DHWT01000136.1 GCA_002413325.1 Chitinophagaceae bacterium UBA5175
ACCAGGCTGTCCCTTTCTTTTTTTTGGGTGTTCAGCACCGTTATATTCTTTTCAAAAAAATATTCCGGTCCGGCGTTTTTCATCCAGTTGGTGTAAGCCCGGATTTTATAGGAACCGGAAGGCAGGTAGAGGGGTAAAAAGAAAGATCCGTTGCCGGTTCCGTTCTGCAGGGAGATTTTGCCCTGTAAAACGGCTTTTAAATCCTGGTTCAGCAGTTCCACATAGGCCACTTTACTCAGGGAAAAGGGTCTGTGCAGGGAAGCATCCACATAATAAGATTTAAACCAGCAGATTTCTCCCGATATATAAAATGATTTATCTGTTTGCAGGTATATTTTTTCGTTTTGTTCATTTGCTTCGTACCGGCTGAGGGCGGCACTGACCTGATCCGGAAAGGGGTCCTGGCCGAAGACAGACAGGCTGATCAAAAAGCATAATGGCGTCATAAACTTTTTGGAACGGACCCGGAAAAAAAACCGCGAAAATCGCTTCATGGTTAAAAAAGTTTAAGGCCAGTAAAGTGGTTTTACTGTGGTTCCCCCGTGATAGGTGCAATCGACACAGAGGTTGGAAGAAAATATATAAGCGCCATTGTTCGTTCCAATCAGGGTATTGAAATAAGGTCCTCCCGGTGGAAAATATTTAGTCAGATCGGCCGGCGGAATCGTATCCTGGTAACAATCTCCATAGTAAGGATAATAGCTCCAGGGATATACTTCATTCTTGGAAATAAAGATCCTTTGTTCCTGGAGCGTGGAAAAGCTGATGTACCCGATACATTTCACAGATGGATTATTCACGCAGTGAATATTCCCCAGTTCGGTAAAGGGCTGCAGGTCGAACAGGGAGCCCAGCTGTTCTGTATTCTTTTTGAGATTATCCCAGAAATTAAAAGCATCCTCCGTGATGGCATATTGTTTAACCAGGTTGCTGTATTCGGCGGTGATTTTTTCGGAGCCGGCCGGTACCTGGGTGATTTCGAATTTGTTGACAATATCGTTCGACAGGCGGGAGGTGTTTTCCACATCAATGGAAGATGAGTTTTTTGTTTGGTAACATCTGTTAATCTGTTCATTCAGGGGCCGTAATACGGGTGTATCATTTATGATTTGCAGGTAAGAAGGATAAGCAGAATGGTATTCCCAGGTTTCCACATATTCCCAGCGGTAATACCTGGTACTGTTATTTGGATCATGTGTATTCAGGTAAACATGCACATTATAGGAGGAATCCTGGTTCCAGTAAACGGAATCAATGGGAGGACTGGTATGCACTTTGCTGAGATCGGATCGGAATTCATTCCCGTCTGTCGTAATGATTTTCAGCTGGTACTGCTGGCTGGTATCCAGGAGCAGCTGACCGACTGCATACCGGCCGCCGCCCTGCTCATACAGTGGATATTCAATGCCTGATGCACCTAAAACGGAAACCTGTGCACTCAGTTCTTTTACGGATGGTGTGGTATCTGAAAGATTCCGGGTACGGGAAAGGGTGATGACGGTAGAGTCATTGCCATTGATAATAATCCCGTCCACCACCAGGAAGTTGGGGTTATTTTGAATGGCAGGCGGGGTATAGACTTCTTTACAATTCAAACCACCCAGAAGCAGGGTAAGCAGAATGGGTATGAAATTTTTCAGATTCCTCATTTAAAATTTGAAATTGTAAGTGATGGATGGAATGGGAGATCCGAAAATGGAAAGTTTATATCCTTTGATAACACCATTCTCCTGAGTAAAATAAACCGAGTACGGATTTTTTCTTCCGGTGAGGTTATACACGCCGACAGACCAGGAACTGTGTTTGAATTTTTTAATTTTATGATTGCCTTCAATGTTCATGGATAAGTCCATCCGGAAATAATCCGGGATCCTGTATTGGTTCCGGTCGGAATAGAAAACGCGTTCCCCGCCGCCGAGGTCATAAATGGCTGTCGGCAGCGTGATGGGCCTGCCGGTACTGTAATTCATGTTAAGTGAAATGCTGAAGCGGTGATTGATCTGGTAATTGCCGATAAAGTTCACCACGTTGGGCCTGTCATAATTGGCCGGGTAATATTGTCCCCCGTTGATGAGTTGCCCGGCATTTGGGTCATCCTGCTGTAGGAGCGTGCGCGAATAGGTATAACTGATCCAGCCATTGAGTTTACCGGCTGTTTTTTTAATCATGAGTTCTGCACCATAAGCCTTACCCCGGGTTGAGATGACGTCGGTTTCAATATTGTGGTTCAGGACCAGGGAAGCGCCGCTTTTATAATCAAGGTAATGATCCAGCGTTTTATAGTAGACTTCGATGGAGGTTTCAATGGTATGTGACTGGAAATCGCGATAATAACCCAGGGAAAACTGCTGGCCGGACTGGGGGCTGATATGGGGGCCGCTGAGTTTCCAGATATCGGTCGGGGAAATCGCCGTGGTATTGGAAAGCAGGTGTATAAACTGGTGCAGCGTATTATATCCGATTTTTACGGAAGACATGTCGGTCAGCACATACCGGGCGGAAATCCTGTATTCGGGATACTGGTATGTTGAGATCACTTTACCCGGACCGTAATTGGTCGAATCAATAATGCTGGTAGTTTGCAGCGGCTGACCGGGAGCATAGTTATAGATATTCTGAGGGCCTAAATAATTATAAAGCGAATACCGGAGGCCTGCTTCAATGGATAATTTGCTGCTGACACTGTAATGATCCCCGAGGTAAACGGCCGATTCGAGCGCCTGTTCATCAGGAACATGGTCGGGGATCACCAAAGATTTCGAACCCTGTGGATCGAGGTCCCCCGGATGCAGTTTGTAATAAATGGAACTGATTCCAAAACCGATGGTATGTTTGGTATTCAGGTTATAGGAAAAATCGCCGTGAAAATTATACTGGGCTACCTGGAATGAAAGATTATATCCGTTCACAGGGTTGGCTGTGCTGGAAATGGAATAATTATAATCATCTATTCCCGTCATGAACACGGCATTCAGCCGGTTATTGAAAATATGTTTCCATTGCAGGTTGATATTTTTATTCTGGTATTTATACAGGGTATCACTGTTCAGTGTGAAACGGTCGTTGCTGATATAGGCGGTCAGGAAAAGACTGTTTCTGGCATTTATTTCATGCGTGAGCCGGAGGTTTGCATCATAAAAACCTGCTGTACTGTTTTTATATGCATCATTCGGGATCTGTTTCAGCAGCCAGTCAGAATAGGTGGAGCGACCGGAAATTAGGAAAGTTGTCTTGTCGTTGAACAGGGGTCCTTCCACGGTCATGCGCGCATCCAAGGGCCCGATCCCTCCGGAACCCGATAACTTTTTTTTGTTTCCGTCCCTTGTGGTAACGTCCAGGACTGATGATAACCTGCCGCCATATTTTTCCGGGATGCTGCTTTTATAGAGTTCGACACCCTTTACCGCGTCGGGATTAAATGAAGAGAAGAATCCGAAGAAATGAGTCGGGTTGTAAATCGTGCTTCCATTGAAAAGAACCAGATTCTGATCGGCGGAGCCTCCGCGAACATTGAATCCCGCTGATGCTTCACCAACTGAAGTTACGCCGGGCAGGGTAAGTACGGCCCTTAATATATCTGCTTCACCCAAAACAACCGGCATCTGCCGGATCGTTTTTATATTCAGGCGGTCCACACCCATCTGGAGTCTTCCGGTATTGGAATTCTTTTCGGAAGTAATGGTAACGGCCTTGAGTCCCGGTATGAACTGTTCCATTTCAATATTCAGTTTCCCGTCGGAATACAATGCGATATGGCGAACTGTCGATTTCATACCAATACTGGAAATATGCAGAATATGCGGGCCCAGGGGAAGGGTCAATGAAAAGTAGCCAAAAGCATCGGTACTGACGCCAACGGGTGGGTTATCGAGTGAGATGGTCGCTCCCACAATGGTTTCACCGGTTTTTGCATCCCGGATGTAACCGGCAATGGTTCCCTTTCCCTGGCGGTAGGCATTGGTTTTCGGTCCGATTACAAAAACCCTGTTTTCCAGGGAAGACCTCAGTTTTTGACTTCTTTGATTTTCCAGGTAATTATCAATTGAAAAAGCGGATTCACGCGAGGAATCCGAAGCCGGTCGCCGGTCGTTGAAATAATCGGCCGGTAAATCGGGCTGTATGGTATATTTCTCGGTTATAAATACGTTATGGTCCCCGTCGATGGCGTAATGGAAATCGGTCTGGGCAAAAGCCCTGTTCAGGATGGAAGTGATCGTCTGGTCTTTGACTTCAAAATCAAATACCATACTGTCCGTTTCTGAGGGCTTGAAATAGAACCTGTAATCCGTCTGTGCTTCAATGGCTTCGGCAAACTGTTCCATCTTCATGCCCCGGAAGTCGCCACTGATGGTTTTTTTATTTTGGGCATGTAAGGTCGAAAATACAAACGAGCAGAAAATCAGGCAGGAAATACTCCGGAAAATGTTTGGCATGTCAGCTCGTTAGTTGATCATAATACGCAAAAGCGGCAATCAGGGTTTTCTCGAAATCGGATTTGAATTTTAATTTATTTTTACGGAGGAAGGATTTTATTTCAGTTTTCTTTTCCCTGAACAATTTGTATACGGAGGCCTTGTTGCCGGTTTCAACGTATTTGCCGTCAAATTTCACATAATATTTATCTTCTTCTCTATATGCCAGGCTGCTGACGGTATATTCAGTGACATCCTGAATATATTTTTTCCTTTTCACGAGTATGGTCGATTTGCCGGAATAAATCCTGTCGTAAAACCCGGATACCAGTTCGACGCCGTGAAGGCTGTCTTTGTCGATCCGGATAAATTCATGATTTTTTATAGTAAATGAATTCAGTTTTGCATTAATCAGGCTGATTTTAAAATTCTGATCCAACCGGTTAATGACCACCATGTCCAGGACCATGTCGTATAAAATGCGGATATTCTGGTAATAACTATCGTCGTAGTTGAGGCTTGCCGGAACCAGAGCTTCTGTGAAATAGGGGCTTCCCTTGATATTCCTGTCTGGCGTCATATATTCGTAACCGTTATATATATGCGCATTTTCGCCGATGGCATTATAATAAAGTTGAACGGGATAGGACGGGTCGTCGGGAGAGAAATTCTTCGGATCATTCGATGAAACCTGCGCTCCTGCGCTATTCGCGAAAAAAAAACAGTACAGGAAAAATTTCAAAAAACAAAGTCTTTGGGAAAACATGATCTGATAAGCAGGTATTAAATATCAATTTAAGACCTTTTTATGAATTGGCACAAATAAAAAGTACTGATAAATAATCATGGCCAGAAGGGTGGTTTTACATTCGTTCCTCCATGGTCGCGGCAGTCTATGCAGAAATTCTGAGCCATATGATAGATCCCGTCGTCGTACCAGAAAGTATACAGGTGGTTTGGCATTTCCAGGTATTCATAAATGCGACCGGAATCGCCCGGAGAGAGTGCATAAGTAACGTCTTTCAAAACCTGGCAGGGAAGATAGTAGGGTATGTAGTTATAATCACTCAACTGATGGATGGTTACAAATATTCTCTTCTGCTGCAAGGAGGAAGCGGATAAATAACCCATGACCGGTTCGGAAGGATTTGTCAGGCAATGAATATTGCTGTTCAGTTGGGAGGGCTGTGCATCAAAAAGGGTCCCGAGCTGTTCGGTATTTTTTTTCAGTTCCGTCCAGTAATCATATTCATCCTTTGTCAAAGCGTACTGATTCACAAGGACACTATATTGAATATAGATTTTTTCGGTTGATTTGGAAACATTGTTAAACAGGAAATGAGAAATGATATCCTGGCTGAGCCTGTCGGTTGAAGCCAGCAGGATGGTGGGGGAGGTGTTTGTTTTCCAGCAGTTGTGAATTTGCTGATCCGGCGTACGGGGTATGACCATTCCGTTAACATAATCGAAATTGGTATTCAGGTAGGTGCTGTATTGCCAGGTTTCCGCATATTGCCATCGGTAGTACGTGGTATTGTTTTGGGGGTCGTGGGTATCCACAAAAAAATTAACCCCCAGGCTGTCTTCTTCCCAGGTCAGGCTGTCGATGGCAGGGGTTTTCTTATATGGGATAAAATCTGAACGGTATGACCTGCCGTCTGTGGTGGTTATGGAAAGGCGGTATTTTTCTGAAAAATTTAGCGGGAGGAGGTTCCTGTATACGCCGTTTCCTATTTCGGTAAGGGGGAACCGGGTATTCTGGTCACCTTCCACCAGGAGGGTTGCATTCAATTCAGGGACTCCAGGCGCGGTATCCTGCAGGTTCCGGGTATGGGTAAGTTTTATATAAGTGGAATCCGGGGCACCGGTCAGCATACCGTCAACTACCAGGAAATACGGACTATGCTTGATTGCCGGAGGCTCATAATATTGCCTGCAACAAACACAAAGTATAAATGCGAATAAGCAGGTTTTCTTCATCAGGTGGCAAATATTTCATGCAATTACTTATCATTCAGGCGTGTAATTAAACAAACTACACTAAAATACGGCATCTGATGACAATAATTTAACGCGTTATCAGTTATTATAGTGCTGGTTGCTAAGTATAAACCATTAGGTTCATCGAATAGACTATTTCCAGCCTTCCGTCCCTCTGAAGCAACGTTTCAATTACAGAAGCGCATTCCATCATTTTGGTAATTCTGATTAAGACTAATCTGTCATTAGTTTCCTATTGGACATTTACAGTTGGTATGCCTGAAGTATATCTGAAACAGAATTAAAATCCAAATAGCCGCAATCCTGAAAGGTAGGGCGTTGCTTAAACAACCTGAGCCGGATACCGATGAAAAACCTGTACGCTGCGTTTTTGTGCATTTTAGGAATATTATCGGCACTCACGCAGAGCCAGGCTAAAAACTTTTCGGGCAGTCCGGATTCTGTTTACATAAATTCTATTGGCCGTGATCATTTCCCGGCACCCCCTGTTAACAATCATTTTACCGGTGTCACGGATGTAACTGGTTTCATCAATACCGGTTTTACCTCTGATAGTACCAATACTTCAGCAGGCGCAAATCCGGATCACTCGAAGCTGGCTTGCCCAGTTGTTACAATTTCTTATGCAGGCTCTCCTTATTGCGCAACGGGAACTGCGAATGTTACAGAAGTTGGATCTGGAGTTTTTGGATTCTATACTTCTACGGCCGGACTCAGTATCAATGCGTTTACGGGAGCCATCAACCTGGCATCCAGCACGCCGGGAACCTATACGGTTACCTATACATTCTTCAATTTTTCCTCTTGTTTTGGCACTACGACTACCAGTGTAACCATTAATGCCCTGCCAACAGCTACGATTTCCTACGCCGGATCACCTTACTGTGGTAGCGGAACGGCCACAGTTACCCAAACCGGTCAGGCAGGTGGAACCTATAGTTCTACCGTGGGACTCAATATCAACGCGGCTACAGGGGATATAGATCTGGCTTCCAGCACACCGGGAACCTATACGGTTACTTACGACTTTAGCGACGGAACCTGCAGTAATACAACTTCCACTTCAATAACGGTAAGTGCCGCTCCGGCAGCAACCATATCCTATGCCGGATCACCTTACTGCGCTACCGGAACGGCTACGGT
>DHWT01000239.1 GCA_002413325.1 Chitinophagaceae bacterium UBA5175
TCATTTGATCTGGTTGAGAAACCGAAAATTTAGGGAAAGGTGGTATTATTTATCAGATTATAACTTGATAAAAGTTATTTATAAAAATGATTATAATCAGGTGGAAACGGACAGAAACCGGCAATTCTCTGTGCATCAATAGATTGCCATTGAACCAGCTTGCATTCCGCCCGGCCGGTACCAGGGAATAAGAGAAAAGGGAAAGACTTCGATTCCTTATTCGCATATCCGTTTATAAATTACAAAGCGAACAATGAAGATCCAGGTGAACGGTTTTCAACCACCAACTCCCATTTCTTTTCTGAAAATACATGATACAAAGCCCATAACCATGTTCCTTTTTGATTCGTTGCAACAAGGCAGGGTCCAAAAATTCCAGCCCGGTATTCAGGCTGACAGCCTGACGGTTGTCTGAATACATGATAATTGTTTGCGCATCCCTTTTCAGTAAATGTTTCAGTGTTGAATGAACTGCCGAATCAACCATCGCATTTAAGAGGCTTTTCTTGCCCAGAAAGTTCTCATGGAACCATTGGAGCATGAAATCATCCGGCAAAAACCGGTTCATGGCCGCGGTATCCCCAAGATTAAACATAGAGGTAAAGCGATTCGCTGTGCGCCAGATCAGGGTATCATCGTCCTGGATTGAAACATGGTTTGGTATCACCGGAGCCCCGGAGGGTTGAAAACCTGATGCCAGGATGATTATAATAAAAAGGCCTGTTAAAGTCCGTTTCATTATTTTTTACTAAAGATATCCCGGTCCGCCCCAATAATATATGATCTTCTTCATTTTCCCGGCTGATCATTATCATTAAACTCAGCATGATCGGATACATAATGCAACACGGTGCTACCGGGCTATAATATGACCGTGAATTCCGGAAGATTTACTCCTTTTTATATAATCCGATCAATTCCCCAAATCCAATGATATGTCCGCTCATGGCTTTTTCAAGGTCCCCTTTCCGGACACCCGCGGGGAGTTCCAGATCGCAATCCAATGCATATACTTTGAAGAAATAGCGGTGCGTTCCTTTCGGGGGGCAGGGACCGCAATACATAGTTTTACCAAAATCATTCAGGCCTGAAATGCCCCGGGTTAAATTCTCTTTCAAATGGTGCGTAACCGGGATATTCCATATCACCCAATGCACCCAGGTGCCTGCCGGTGCATCCGGATCATCTACAATGATTGCCAGGGTTTTTGCTTTTTCAGGTATATGATCCAGATTCAGAGAAGGGTTTATATTGGCTCCGTCGCATGTATACCGCCCTGGTATGAATTCGTTCTCCTGAAACGCCGTGCAACTGACATCTATATTCTTATAAGTTACAGCAGTTTCCTGTTCAACAGGTAATTTGTAGTCAGACATACAATATATTTCATTCAATTTATTAAAAATGAATCCCGGGAGAAATGACTGCAATCAGGGTGCCGGATGATTTCGGTTACAGATCCATACCCTTACGTGGGAATCAGATTCCCGGCTTGCAGAAATCATTGACAAAGAGGAAAATAAACCCATAGTTTTACGGAAACTTTTGAGAAACCCATATGATCCTGTTAGCCTGTATTGCCACATTCCTTGCCACCCTCTCCGGCGGGTTATTTGCATTAAGATTTAAAGATAAGCTCCATCTTATTTTAGGTTTTAGTGCAGGTGCCGTAATTGGAATCGTTTTCTTCGATCTGCTTCCTGAGGCGCTTTCTTTGGGAAAAAATAAATACAGTGCCGGTGAGATTATGGCGGTCACTATGACGGGCTTCCTGATTTATATGATCCTTGACCGCCTGGCCCTCCTACATTCTCATGATGATGATGATAATACAAATCACCGCAGGCTAAAAGGTAAACTGGGTGCAGGAAGTTTATCCATTCACAGCTTCCTGGACGGGATTGCGATCGGATGGTCCTTCCAGGTATCGCCTACCCTGGGAATCGCGATGGCCCTTGCTGTTGTAGCACATGATTTTTCCGACGGAATTAATACGGTTAGTTTCCTGGTGAAAGAAAAAGGTGATAATCAGGAAGCGGTAAAATGGTTGCTGATAGCTGCATCGGCTCCTGTTTTGGGAGTTATTTCAACTTATTTTTTCCGTGTACCGGAAGCCGGTTTCGGATTATTATTAGCCTTATTTGCAGGATTTTTCCTGTATATCGGAGCCAGTGATTTATTACCCCAAAGTCATGCTCAGTATCCAAAATTATGGACCACATTCATGACCCTGATCGGAGCGTCCGTCTCATTCATTGTGACCAGACTTTCCGGATTTTGAAGGTATGAAATACTGAATCATCTGATTATTTCGGGCTTTTTGAATTCCTATTATAAATGTCTTCGTTAAACCGGACATCGTCGAAGGAATTTATCCAGGCGGTATTGTATAAAACAAAAACCGGGATTTTCTCAGAAGCTGGCAATACACTCGGCGACTTTCTTTGAAGACAACCTTTTTCCACCAGGGTATCGATCGCACGGCTATTTTCCTTCAAAAGGAAATGAGCCAGATCAATGGCTTTTTCAACCCGTATACAACCATGACTGAAAAAACGTCTGTTCCGATTGAACAACTCCTTTCCAGGTGTATCATGTAAATAAACCCCATAAGGGCTATAGAAATTGAATTTGACGATACCCAGTGAATTGTCACATCCGGTTGACTGCCGCAATTTGTATGGGAAATAAGAGGCACTCAGTGTTTGCCAATTTATAGTTGACGGGTTAACTACTTTTCCCCCGGCATCCATGACCTGCATATTATTGGCATCCAGATACCCCGGATCCCGCCTGATCAAAGGCAACAGTTCCCGGGTAGCAATTTTATTGGGTACGACCCAAAAGCGATACAATACCACCCTTTTTAAAAACACCTTCCCTGCCGTGTGTCTGC
>DHWT01000145.1 GCA_002413325.1 Chitinophagaceae bacterium UBA5175
CCGTGCCATCCATTTATTAAAATTCAGGAAGCGGAAAATTAATCTTCGATCCCGGTCTGGGAGTCACTGTTTTCAGGTTTTGGTTTTTTAAATTCCAGTTTGCCAAACTTCCAGGTGAAATTGAGACCAATGGAACGGAAAGGAATTTTACGCGTGCCGTTGATGGTGAAACCCTGGCCATAGAGCATGGTCGTCTGGTTCAGGTATTCATTGAATATATTGGTGGCTGTCAGAGCCAGGCTTCCTTTTTTCTTCCATATTTGTTTCCGGAAGGCGAACGTATAAGAGGAAAAGGATGGATATTTTCCCTGCAGTTCATTTCGCGCCGAATTAAAATTTCCAAATAATTCGCCGGCGAGGGATGGGGTAAAATTATAACTCACATTCATATTGACCCGGTAATTCCAGCTGTGTGCATTCTGTCCGGGATCCAGTGCATTCACGATGTCCCGGTGAAATATGAGCAGGTTGGTCCTGATATTTAATTTGGAAGTCGGATGCAAATCGGCAAACAGATTTGCTCCCAGGTTTTTTTCCAGTCCGATATTTTCCGGTGTACTGACTGAAACATTGTAGTAAACCGTGTCACCCACCGGGAGGCTTGGATAATATACAATGTATGGCTGGATATCGTCCTGTGAAGTCCTGTAAAAAGCGGAAATCATGAAGGAGCCTCCGGCGTTCAGATCGTAACTCCAGGCCAGCTCCACCCGGTTACCGATTTCCGGCTTCAGGTAGGGATTCCCTGATGTTATATTTTTCGGATCGGTGGTGTTGACGAATGGATTCAGGTTGCGGTAATTGGGCCGGGAAATCCTCCTGGAATAACTCAGCTTCAGCAATTGCTGATCATTCAGTTTCCTGGATAAATACAATGCGGGCACCCAGGTATCATACCCCGGCTNCGGAACCTGCTGCTGGACATTTGAAAAAAAAGCCTGGGTTTCCATGCGTTCATACCTGAGGCCCGGTTTGGCATCGAACCATCCGGTTACAGGGAATGCCAGTTCAGTATACAGGGCATAAACACCCTGGTCGTAGTGCAGGTAATTGGAAAGCGTGGAGTCGTAAAGATAGTCGCCGGTGGCAGGCTGCAGGGCCGATACATCGGATTCGCTGTTGATATGCCGCAAGAACATCTTACCACCGGAATACCAGGTAATTTGTTTTCCCAGCGGCTGCGTGTAATCCACCACGACTTCGGTCTGCGATTCACTGCCTGGGTTATTATTGCTTGTTCCATAAAACAGGGAGTCCCCCGGCTCCTGAAACTGGTTGTTTTCCGAACTATAATGATTCGTTTCATAGGAAGTATGAACGCCGACATCCAGCTCCTGGTTTTCCCTGTCGAAGGTACGCCGATAGTCCAGGCTGGCATTGAGTTCATGCAGGCGGAATTCACTCCCGGTCTGGCTAAATATAAGTGCCTGCGCTAACGGATTGCCATTGTAGTCAGATGTCAGCTGGTTCTGATTCGTATATCCGCTGGAATTATTTCCAAAGGAATTGCTGCTCAGTGAAAGATTGAAATTGTTTTTCTTTTTTAAACGGTAATCAATACCAATTCCTCCCTGCATACCGAACCGCTTGAAACGGCTGCTGCCGTCCTGCTGCAGGACCACCTGCGTTTTGGAACCGGTATCCTGGGAAATACGCGTGGAATAAGCCGGTGTGTTTACCGGAACGCGGTAGTTTCCGTTCAGGTAGAAGTTCACTCCGAAATTCCCGTTCCGGGCATTGAGGTTGATGGAACCATTTTCATTCCGCGTGGCGGCCGTCAGTGAAATATTTCCGTTGATGCCTTTGGCTGTATTGTGTTTTAAAATAATGTTGATAATTCCCCCCAGGCCTTCCGCATCATATTTTGCGCCGGGGTTTGTCACGACTTCTATGCTTTTAATCTGACTGGCCGGGATGGACTGCAGCACATCTGTGATATTGCTGCCGAAAGCGGTGGAAGGTTTGCCGTCAATCAGGAACCGGATGCTGGAACTGCCGGCCAGTTCCACATTCCCGTCGGGATCTACGGAAACCTGCGGAATTTTTTTCAGGATGTCCGTGGCAACGCCCCCCTGGGATGTCAGGTCTTTCTCCGCATTAAAAACCATTTTATCAATTTTGTTTTCAATGAGTCTCTGGGGTGCCACTATTGTCACATCCTGCAGGCTGGTTGATTTTTTTCTCAGCAGGATTTTTTCCAGCGACTTATGTGTGTTTTTATCAATTAAAATATGGTTGAGGGAAAAAGACTGGTAACCGATAGACTCCACAAGAATATTGAAGACACCGTCCCGGGTTATTTGGAGTTTAAACCGGCCCTCTGCATTGCTAACCGTTCCGGTAATGGCTTTTTTATTACCTTCTTCATAGAGACTGACGGTCGCATATTCAATCGGTTGCCGGGTTATGGAATCCAATATAAGGCCTGACAGCGAGCCCCTGACGGATTCATTAACAGGTACCTGGGAAACCGAACGGAGAAAAAATAACAAAAGACAAATGGTCAGTGCAGGTTTTAAACCCATATTATATTGTTGGCGCGCAATATTATCAGTGAATTCTGATGAAAAACAGAAGTTTCCGGCAACTTGTTTTCAATTTATTCCTATTGAGGAAAGTCCGGAATTTCCCAGCCGTATTCAATGGCCGGAAGGCGCAAATTTGTGATTGATAATCCACTTCCCGGTTACCGGTTATCCTTTATTTTCGTAAAAGATTTTTTTTCTGCCGGAAATGCAAAAATCAGCAATTTATTTAAAGCCGCTGTGGCCTGCCTGGTAGGGTCGCACTTACTCATCATTGTAAATCAGTTACTAAGATCAGTACGCAACCGTTATTTCTATTATGACGTACCCAATAGAAAAGTGTTTTATGTATAATAAAAAGTTTTTTCCTAGCATCCTGGTTCTGATGGTTGCCGCAGTAATTGTAGGTTCCTGTAGCAAGAGTGGTGGTT
>DHWT01000113.1:0-575 GCA_002413325.1 Chitinophagaceae bacterium UBA5175
GCATCCTGAGCGGGGCGCATATGACGGTCTTTCCGAAAATCATCACCCTGATGAAAGAAAAAAATCTCAGCGATGTACTGCTCACGGGCGGAGGTATCATCCCGGAAGAAGACCGCATCCGCCTGCAGGAGATGGGTGTTGGAAAATTATTTGCACCCGGTGCAGCCACCACGGATATTGCAACCTATATCCGCGAATGGGTCATGGCAAACCGGGAATAACCAAATCATCATTTTATGTACGAAACCTTATCAACCGAACTGGAAGACAGAATCTACATCATTACGATAAACCGTCCGGAAAAATTAAACGCACTCAATAAAACCGTCATTCGCGAACTCGGGGAAGCTGTGGAAGAAATTTATGTCAATCCCCTGATCCGGGCCGCCATCATCACAGGTGCAGGAACCCGGGCCTTTGCGGCCGGCGCGGATATCAGCGGCTTCGCCGGACTATCCACAGAAGAAGGCATGGCATTGGCCAAACAGGGCCTGGATGTTTTTTTCAATATTGAAAATGCCCCCAAGCCCATTGTAGCGGCCGTTAACGGGTTTGCGCTGGGCGGCGGCTGCGAA
>DHWT01000113.1:813-22560 GCA_002413325.1 Chitinophagaceae bacterium UBA5175
GGCGGCGGCTGCGAACTGGCCATGGCATGCCATTTCCGCATCTGCAGCGAGACCGCGCAATTCGGACAGCCGGAAATCAGTCTCGGTCTGATACCGGGTTATGGAGGCACCCAGCGACTGACCCGGTATATCGGCAAGGGTCCGGCCATGGAAGCCATGCTGACCGGGGATCTCATCAACGCCCCGCAGGCATTGCAATCCGGACTGGTCAATCATATAACCCCGCCGGAGGAATTGATGAATAAGACCAGGTCCATCCTGCTCCGGATTATTGCAAAAGCCCCGCTGGCCATTGCAAAATGTATCACCGCCATTAATGCGGCGGGGGAAAATGTGGACGGCTATGCGCTGGAAACATCACTCTTCGGTGAATGTTTTGATACGGAAGATATGAAAGAAGGAACCACCGCTTTCCTGGAAAAAAGAAAACCGGTTTTTAAAGGCCGGTAAGAAAATTTTCAAATTCCCCAATTACCACGAACGGGTAATTGATTTTCCTTCGCCCAGGATTTACCTTGTACCTGCTCAATACGATGCATGCTTGTTAAAACCTTTGGCAGCGCGGTATATGGCGTGGACGCCATTACCATTACGGTGGAAGTGAATGTAATGAAAGGTAAGAATTACTTCATTGTCGGACTACCGGATAATGCCATTAAGGAAAGTCTCCAGCGCATTGAAAGTGCGCTGAAAACGAATGGTTTTTTAATGCCGCGGATCAAACTGCTGGTGAACCTGGCCCCAGCCAATATCCGTAAGTCGGGTTCTGCTTTTGACCTGCCTATTGCCATTGGTATCCTGGCGGGCAGCGGGCAGATAAAAAATCTGGCGGTATTGCGCCGGTTTATTATCATGGGTGAATTAAATCTGGATGGAAGTATCCTTCCCGTGAAAGGGGCCCTGCCCATGGCGATACAGGCAAGAAAGGAACATTTTACCGGATTTATTGTGCCCAGGTCAAATAGCAGCGAAGCGGCCATCGTGAATGAGCTCGCTGTTTACCCTGTTTCCCATATCCGGGAAGTGGTAGAGTTTTTGGATGAACGGATCCGGATAGAACCCCTGGACCCGGATGCCAGGTCCGATTTTTTTTCGACCCAGTTTCAATTTGATATAGACTTCAAAGATGTACGTGGCCAGGAGCATATAAAAAGGGCCCTGGAGATTGCGGCAGCCGGGGGGCATAATGCCATTCTCATCGGTCCGCCGGGTTCCGGTAAAACAATGCTTGCCAAGCGACTGCCGACGATCCTTCCACCCCTGAGTCTTCAGGAAGCATTGGAAACAACCAAGATCCACAGTGTGGCGGGTAAACTGCAGCCGGATGCCATGCTGATTGCACGGCGCCCCTTCCGGTCACCCCATCATACTATTTCGGATATGGCCCTGGTAGGCGGTGGCGGCCTGCCCCAGCCCGGCGAGATCTCGCTGGCCCATAACGGCGTTTTGTTTTTGGATGAGCTGCCTGAATTCCGAAGGTCGGTACTCGAAGTGATGCGACAGCCAATGGAAGACAGAAGGGTGAATATCAGCCGGGCCCGGATGAGTATCGATTTTCCGGCCAGTTTTATGTTGCTCGCCAGCATGAATCCCTGCCCCTGCGGATTTTACAACCACCCGGAAAGGGCATGCAACTGCCCGCCGGGTGCTGTACAGAAATACCTCAACCGGATTTCAGGGCCCCTGCTCGACCGGATCGACCTGCATGTGGAAGTCACACCGGTTGGTTTTAATGAACTTTCCTCTGCAGATGCGGGTGAATCTTCAGCCGTCATCCGTAAACGCGTCATCCTTGCCAGGGAGAAACAATACGAGCGGTTTTCAATACAGGCGGGGGTATATGCCAACGCGCAGATGGACAGCAGCTTGTTGAAAAAAATCTGCGTGATTGAAAAAGCAGGTTCGATGCTGTTGAAATCAGCGATGGAAAAACTGAATCTGTCAGCAAGGGCATACGACCGGATACTTAAGGTATCCAGGACCATTGCGGATCTGGACGGAAAAGAAGACATCAGGACCGAGCACCTGGCTGAAGCGATACAGTACCGCAGCCTGGACCGGGAATCCTGGGCAGGATAATTAACGAAGGTTTTCCAACAGAAACTTGTTTTCACCCAGGCTCAATCGATCCAGCTGTTTCAATTTGATGGTTTTGAAAGAAAAAATACTTTTAATGGTCTGCCGGGCAGTCAGCCGCATGATTTTAAAATCCAGTGAAGGGCGGGCATTGCGGATATAAAAAGCATCCCATTGGTAGCGATGAAAAATGCTGTGGAAGTTATCAGTCCGGCCCCTGTATCCCTTTACCTGGGCCATACCGGTAATTCCGGGTTTAGCGCAATATCTGAGTGGATAATTTGAAACCACGATGCTAAATGACTGATCGTCTTTCTTCATAAACGGACGGGGGCCAACGATACTCATATTTCCAATCAGCACATTGAAGAATTGCGGCAATTCGTCCAGGTTGGTAATCCGTAAAAAATGACCCAGTCGTGTTATCCGCGAGTCGTTGTATATAGCCTGTTTAAAATCGGAATCCCGATTCACAACCATTGTACGCAATTTGTAACAACGAAAAGGAATACCGAGAAACCCGATCCGGGTCTGGACGAAAAAAACAGGACCCCTGGAATCCAGCATGATCATAATGGCCAGAATGGGGATAAGCCAGCTGAGAACAAAAGTCATGACCAGTAGGGAAGCTACGATATCGAAAACACGCTTCCCCACCTGAAATGGAATACTATCAAACCGGGCCTTGGGATTTTTGCCTTTTGGGGAAATATATTTATAATTCGTAAGATATTTCCTTTTAAATACGCTGTTCATAAGATATCAGTATTAAACGATCAACAAATATTACCGGATTTAAATAACCCCCCGTTCAAATTTACAGCCCTATTCAGGTCTTTTGCACCATTTAACAGTTAACTCCCCTCACAGGTAACTTGACAGAATTATTATGAAAAAGGATGCTTTTCAGGTAAAAAAAATATATAAAGTACTCAAACGAGGCAGGCAATATTTTATTGCAAAACAAAGGAATATGATTGATTTTTGAAAAATTATTTCAGGTATTCATATTTCCTAAGTGTTTACACTTATGCATTTAAATCAAATTCAAATCAAACAAATTATTGTCCGAAAATTGCATGCAACAGACTTTGCGCTTTAAGTAAGCAGGACCGAAACGGGATAGAATCAATGCAGCTTGTAGTAGCCATCTATTCAATACAGTTTAAATGAAGCACAGGTATATTGTTTTTATTGCATATGATGGCAAAACGAGTCGGGGATATAACACCCTGCCGGGGGCAAAGGGCTGAAATCAATGAAACATATAAAAAAAATTCCTTGTTTAAAGTGCTGCTGACCGATATCTTGCACCATCCGGCTGAAGTGATATCCCATGTGAAAATTTAAAAAGAAGTTAAAAAAAGGATTTTGCATAGGAAACATCGGGTAAAACACGGCTGATTGACTGCGAAGAACCCAACAATACAACATTCAAAATGAAAATAGGCATTCTGGGAACAAGAGGAATCCCCAATCAATATGGTGGCTTTGAACAACTCGCTGAATACCTTTCTGTGGGTCTGCTTAAAAAATCCTTTGACGTTTATGTATACAATACCCATAACCATTCACACCAGGAAAAAACATGGAACGGTGTTCATATTATCCACTGCTTCAATCCGGAAAATAAACTTAAAACAGCCGGTCAGTTTATTTATGATCTCAACTGCATCCTGGATGCGCGCAAAAGAGATTTTGACGTACTACTGATTCTCGGGTACACCAGCATATCGGTTTGGGGAAGATTGTTTCCAAAAAAAGCCGCCATCATTATTAACATGGATGGCCTCGAATGGAAAAGAAATAAATATGCAGGAAAGATCAGGAGATTTTTATTCTATGCAGAAAGACTGGCGGTAAAATTTTGCGACTACTTTGTTGCAGACTCCCTTGCCATTCAAAAATATCTTCAAAGCAAATATTATGTACCCAGCACATTTATTGCATATGGCGCTGAAATGCCCGGAACAGCTGAAGAGTCTGATCTCAGTGAAAGGGGGCTTACCAAATACAATTATTTCCTGGTCATTGCCCGCATGGAACCGGAAAACAATATCGAGATGGTGCTCGATGGATTTTCAGCCAGTAATACTGATAAGAAAATGATCATCATCGGGAATCCTACAAACCAGTTTGGCACATACCTTCAAAACAAATTCCACAACGACCAAAGAATCATTTTCTTAGGCGCCTTATATGACAAGGCCAAGTTACATTCCCTGAAGGCGTTCTCTGCCTTATATTTTCATGGCCACAGCGCCGGCGGTACAAATCCTTCTTTGCTGGAAGCCATGGCCAGCGGCGCTTTGATCGCCGCCAACAACAATGAATTTAATGTATCCCTGTTACAAAAAGATGCGTATTATTTTTTAGATGCTGACGAGGTCAAACTTCTGGTAGAGGAAGTTACTCACGGTTCAAAAGAAAATAACATGATAGTTAACAATATTAAGAAAATAAAGGAGGATTTTACCTGGCCAAAAATTATTGACCAGTACGCGGATTTCATAATCGAATGCCACAGCGATAAAAATGGCAGTTTGCCTGTTTCCTGAATCTAAAGATGAGGACCTTGGTTAACCAGTTATCCAAGCTATACCATATGAAATTTAAATGTTTGGAGAATGAAAATTGGAATTGATGCAAAATGGTTTTTCAGAGGCCCGGTCAGCACGCGGGTTGTTTTGCAAAATCTCCTTGCTGAATTGTTTGCACTTTTTCCCGAACATGAATGGATAATATTTCTTGATAAAAAAGATAAACAGATTCATTTCCCATTTAAGTCGGAAAATATCAAACTGCAATATCTTTGGGCCGGAAACAATATGCTTTCAAATGTATTTCTGTTGTCCGGAAATTTAAAATCATTACAGGTTGACGTGATGGTCTACCAAACGTTTCCTTCACTGATACATGCGGTTCCTTCCATATCCTTTATTCATGATGTTTTATTCCAGCGATTTCCACAATTTTTTACATGGAAGGAGAGACTGTATTTTTCTCCATTGCCCTGGCTTACCCGTAACCGGAGTGAACGACTCATTGCGACCACCGAGTTTGTATCAAATGATCTTTTGAAATATAATTATACTACCAGTAAGTCACAGATCGATATTGTACCGCTTGCAGTAAGTAAGGCCTATAAACCCCTTGAATTTCACAGTCCCAAAAAGCTGTCAGAGGTAAAAGAAAAATATAAATTGCCCGATCAGTTTCTATTGTTTGTCGGGAGGCTGAATGTGAGGAAAAATATTGAAAATCTTTTAAAAGCGATACCGCTGCTTTACGACACCCAAATAAAACTTGTAATTGTTGGCAAGGCAGACTGGAAGACACCTGATCTTAAAATAATACGTTCCAATCCGGAAATGAAAAAAAGAATTATCATGTCGGGAGCCATGACCGATAATGAATTGATATTAACTTATTCAATGGCAAGAATATTTTGCTTTCCTTCATTTGCGGAGGGTTTTGGTCTGCCACCACTTGAGGCAATGGCATCCGGGGTTCCCGTAATTGTTTCCGAAACGACAGCATTACCTGAAGTTTGCGGCAATGCGGCAGTTTATATAAATCCGTATAAGCCGGAAAGTATTGCTCATGCAATAAATTCACTTTTAGCGGACCCTGAATTATACGAAAGGCAAAAGGCAAGAGGTATTCAACGGGCAAATGAATTTACCTGGACGCAATCTGCAAAAGCATTTATGAAGAGCATACATAACGCATCAAATATCCAATAGTATGAATCAAACATGCCCCCTATGCAATAGTGAAAATAGCACCATTGTTTATAAGCGTGTACCCCAATTCGAAGAATCAGATATCGTACGATGTAATCAGTGCGGACACCTGTTTACGATTGTCAGAAAGGAGATTAATGTGAATGAATTATATTCCGATGAAGTATATAAGATTGTGGAGAACCGAAATTCTATTTTTGACAGGATTATAAAAAGAGAGTACAGGGGTGTACTTCTTCAACTGAATAAAATCAAAACCATTAAGGGAAACCTTCTTGATTTTGGATGCGGCAAAGGCCAATTCGGTAACCTTGCACAGGAAAACGGATGGCTGGTCAAAGCTGTTGAAACGTCTCCGGACAGGGCCGCTTACGCCAGAAACATATATGGATTGGATGTGAACACGCAATATTACACCTCTGGTTCAATATTCAATATGCAATTTGATGTACTAACACTTTTTCATGTGCTGGAGCATTTGCCGCAACCGGTTGTTTTACTGGAACAACTGGTTAAGAATAATGTAAATTACAATGGAGTCGTGGTTGTGGAGGTCCCTAATGTGAACAGTTGGCAGTCAGCTATTGCAAAACAAAACTGGATCCACTTGGATGTTCCGCGTCATATACATCATTTTTCTCCCGAAAGACTTGAGCAAATTTTACTGGACATAAATCTGAAGCCGCTAAAAACAGCATACTTTTCATTCCACCTGGGTGTTTTAGGTATGGTAGACAGTTTGCTGAAAAAGGCAGGCTACAAAAAAAATATCATCTACGAATTAAAGAATAGAAAAAGTAAAACGCTAATCTTAATGATTGCGTTGCTGCTTCCTATTGCCTTTTTCTTGGAGCGTTTGGCATCTCTGTTTGGCAAAGGAGGTATTATACGAATGTATCTTACCAGAAAATAAATAACACAAAAAAGACTATTATTTAAAAGGCTGATATGATTTTAAAATTAGGACTTACGCGATGATTATCAAAACGTATTGTACGATTTATTCGTTCCGTAAATCCAATCATCAATATAATCAACACCTGTCGTTTTAGAATAAATGTCAAAATTGTGATTCCGCAAAAATCGGGTGACAGTTTCCTTCGTCTTAAAGTTTATATCTCCGGTCCGTTTATTTAAAAAATCGTGACAGGAAATTGCGACGTGTTTTACTTTGAAGATCTTCTCAAAAGAATTGATCAATAACTTTTCTGCGCCTTCTATGTTTACCTTTAAAAGACTAACGGTTTCAATCTGGTTTTCCTCCATAAAAGCATCCATCGTTATTGCCTGAACCGCCGTTCCATTTTTTGTAAAAACGGAATTGGTGATATGATTTTCCTGTGTTGTATCGATTATTATAGTTCCATTCAGATCCGATATAGCAAGATTATATACTTGAATATTTTCAAGATGATTATCTTCTACATTGGCTTTTAGTATTTCAAAAGTCAAAGGGGAAGCTTCAATTGCATAAATTTTTCCGTAATAGCCCGGCTGCCGGTTTAAATAAATGCTTTCCATTCCGATTCCAGCACCCACATCTATAAATACATCGTTTCCTGCCGGTTGGAAATTAAAGAAATAAACATCTTTTATAGATGCCAGTAACTTATCGGGATCAAAACGGACGTCTGGATAACGTTCATTGATAGCCCAGCCATTTTTATAATGCGTCCAGAAATTTCCGGGATGAAATTTGATTTTCAAATTGTTTCCCAGGATCGTACTACCAGTCTTCAATAGGAGCTCGGCGGCGTTTGGATATCCAAATCCTGCCAGCTTCCTGGCCAATGATGAAATCATGAATATGCGATATTAAATAGTGAATTCAAAAATAGTAATAAAAAAGTTTTAACGAACAAACAGTCCTGACGCAGGAAGCAGATAAATAAACTACATTTGCCCACCCGAATGTCATGAAGAAGAAATTTATCAGGGATATTTCAGCAAGCTCACTTCAATTTGTCCTCAATCAGCTTTCAGGTATCTTCATTTTTTACATTACTTCCAGGTATCTTGACAAGAATAGCTTTGGAGAATTAAACTGGTCCGTAGCGGTACTGGTAACTATTTTTAATATCCTGGGAGGAGGTATTGATCAAATTGTTGTAAGAAAGATCGCATCCAAAAAGGATACCGATTTTCTTCTGAAAATCTACCTGGTGCATGTACTGACCAGCGGTTCAATTTTTTATGCGGCCCTTCTAATTTCCAGCCGGGTCTTTCCAGGGTTTTTTTCATTACACTATCTTCTCGTCTTTTTGGCTGTAAGCCAGCTTTTCACTTTTTTTTCCCTTCCATTCAAACAGGTAGCTACAGGAGAGGAGCAGTTCAGGTTGCTTTTTTATATGTCTACTTGTGCAAACCTGGTTAAAGCTGCCGGACTATTGGTATTGCTCCGTTTCCCTCCATTGAATATGATGAAGGTAGTTTATTTGTATATTTTGAGCACAGCTATAGAGCTGCTTGTTTGCCTGATGTTTTCTAAAACACTTAAATCTAAATCGCTTTCAGGGAAATGGAACCGCCTTTATTATGCTGACCTGATCAAAGAATCATTGCCTCAGCTGGGTTCGGTCATTTTCAATTCTGCCGTTGCCCGTTTTGATTGGATTTTACTCGGACTAATGGCCAGTTCCCAAGTAATTGCTGAATACAGTTTTGCCTACAAGGTATTTGAACTGTCCACGCTTCCCCTATTAATTCTTGCTCCATTATTATTACCCCGGTTCACCCGCTTTTTCAATTCTTCCCTCCAGGAACCAAACGATAAAACGAATGAACTGTTTGTATTGCTCCGGATCGAAATGATCTGCGCTGCATTCATTATTCTTGTCCTAAATATTCTGTGGGTCCCTGTGATAGATGGCTTGACCAACCATAAATATGGGGCCGTGAATAGGTATAATATATTGCTTTTGTCAGCCTGCATGCCATTTCTTTTTTTAAATAATTTCATTTGGACAATTCATTTTGCCCTCGGAAGACTTACATTTATTTTCAGGATTATCAGCATAACGTTTATCATAAATGTTGTAGGCGATTTGATCCTGATACCCTTTTATTCCGGTCTGGGCGCAGCAATTGCTTTTTTCTCTGCAATTATTATCCAGACTTTCATATATATGAAAAATACCAGAATCAGGGCAATACCCATTGAAAAAGCATGGTACCCATTGATCAGTTGCACTCTGATTGCCTTTGTATCAGGTATTCTATCCAAATGGATATTTTCGAATACATGGCTTCAGCTTTACTGCTGTTTGACCATATTCATACTATTGATCTCTGCGACCAGACAATTTCGAGTAAGCGACTGGCTGATTTTTAAAAAAGCAATTGGTATAACCCTATGAAAATCCTTTTCATTTGCAATGAATATCCACCTGGCAAAAGTGGAGGTATTGGATCCATCACCCGGTCTCTGGCAAGAACGCTGGTAAAGCAGGGGCATAATATTTATGTGGCCGGACTATATATTCCTGGTTACGGCCAACCCGATTATGAAGAGGATGAAGGCGTGAAAATATGGAGATTCAGGTTTTTCAACGATTATAATCTTATAAAAAACGATTATTCTTTCAGAGATACAGCCATACTGACTCTGCTGAAAAAAACAGGACTTTATTCCCTGGCTACCAATAAAGCTTTGTCCCGCTTTAATAATTTTATTATTTCACTTATTTCACGTTACAATTTAGACATAGTTGAATGGCCCGATTTTAATGAATACTTTAGTTTTCTTGCCAAATCATTTCATTGGCCGGCTTTGCCTGTTCCACTAGTTGTAAAATTCCATGGAACAAATTCTTACATTCAAAATCAGATGCATGAAAACGTAAATGCACATATATTTCGCCAGGAAAAGGAACATATGGACAGAGCTGATGCCCTCTGCTCGGTAAGTAAGAATACAGCTGCTGATTATCAATCGTTATATGGCATACACCGAAATATTAAAATCCTATATAACAGTATTGATATCCCTCCTATGCGTTATATGAAAAATAATTCCAAAACCATTATTTATACTGGAACTTTGACCAAGTTAAAAGGCATTCAATCCCTTCTGAAAGCCTGGAACCTGGTAAATGAAACGTGTCCCGACGCCGTACTCAGTATATACGGCAAAGGATCCTTTCAAAATATTTCCAGCCTTTTAAATCCAAAATCCTTCAAAACGGTCCGCTTTGAAGGATTTGTTTCCAGGGAACAATTGTACACAGCATTTTCAAATGCGTCAGGAGCTATTTTCCCTTCTTATACTGAATGTTTCGCTATAGCACCATTGGAAGCTATGGCAGTTGGCTGTCCGGTTATTTATACAGAACGTGTATCCGGCCCTGAACTGATCACAAATGGGATCAACGGGATATTAATAGATCCAGATAATCTTAAACAAATGGCCGTTGCTATGATATCCCTAATAAATGACTCTTCGCTCCGGAATACTTATTCCCGGTATGGCCGTCAAACAATCCTGGATAAATTCAATATCAATGATTCTGCTTCAGATCACATTGCCTTTTACAAAGAAGTGATCAATAATTTCAAATCAGACCGGCATGTTTAAACCCGGTAAAAATAAGCTCCTCGCTGTATTGACAGATCAGATTGAATGGAAACTGCTCGTATTTCTCATTTTATTCATCAATGTAAAACTGGAAATAAAAATATCCGCCATCGCTTTTATCTATCTGGTGCAATCCAATTTCCGTTTTCAGTTCAGATTCCGGCATTCCAGGATTCCTTTGTTTTATTTAATCATGATCGGCATTGCCATCATCAACCGGTTGCTCAATGGGCGTTTTGGCAATCTCAATGAGAATATCGCGTTTGTCCTGGGACTAACTTTCTGGTCCCTCAGTTTACTTGCCTTTCATCAGTTAAAGCTTTTTGTTGATCACTCATCTTTTAAAAAAATACAAAATACCATCATCGCGTTTTTTGTACTGAATGCTGCCGTTTCTTTTATTAATCTCGGTGTTATTATATGGGAAACAGGCTCACTGAATCCCTACCGGTATCAGGGAATGTTTCAAAAGTATTTTATTGGGACCGGAGATAATATTTACGGAATCAGTTTTGATGTTTCCACTACGAACGCGATCCTCAATGCTTTCGGAGTTATCTACTTTATTGACAAAAAAAATATGGCCGTGACCCTTGTGTGCATGGCTACATTATTACTGACCGGCAGCAATTTCACCAACATCCTGATTACCGGGGTACTCCTGTTCATGTTCCTGTTTAAGAGTAATTATGAACAGAAAAGCCTAATGCTGATGTGCATGTTTTTCCTTATCGTGTTCATTTCTAGAGTTTCTCCGGAAAATAATAATTATGCTACAAAATATTTCAATAATTCTGACCAGGTAAAGCAAGAACATAAAAACAATGCAATCACTGATCCGCTCGCATATATGGAAAAACCGGATAGTTTGCTGACCGATGATGAGAAAAAAGAAAAAATCGCAAGGCTATATCTGGATAGTCTTGGCAAGCAACTGAAATTAAGGACTTATTTGACAGAGAATCAATCTCTTAAAAACAGAATTGTCCTGGCTGACACCAGGCCCATCATTCCGAAAGAAAATATTAACGGCGAGAAATATCAGAGAAAATCTGTAACAAGTGCATTACAACATAACTTAATAAAATTCGTAAAAAAAGAGGTAAACAAAAATTACTTTGACACCAGCAGACTAATTGCCGGAAATCAGCCCGGTAAATTTATCGCATTCGACGAAACCTATCATTACATTTTGAATCATCCTGGAATTTGGATTACCGGTGCCGGTACCGGTAATTTCTCTTCAAAACTTGCTTTCAAGACAACCGCTTTGGGAATAAGTGGCCATTACCCCTTAAAATGGCAGTATATAAATAATGCATTCCGGGAAAATCATTTTGCACTTTACATGTTTTATTTCACAAAAGATGCGAGGTATCACTCTATTGCCAATACGCCCAATTCAGTGTTTAACCAGCTGGCTGGTGAATACGGATTCCTTGGAATTGCAGCTTACCTGTTTTTTTATATGGGATATTTTATCAAAAGAAAAAACCTGAAGGCATTTCTACCCTATTTAATTTTACTCAATGGAGCATTTTTTATGGAATATTGGTTCGAACAATTCTCCATTGTAATTCTTTTTGAACTCATTATGCTTCTCAAGATGAAGGAAACAGAACATATTTTTTCGAATAGCCATGAATGAGATCAAAGTAACCGTTTTAATGCCGGCTTTCAATACCGAAAATTATATCAGGAAGGCTATAGAATCCGTCCTGAATCAGAGTTTCCGGGAATTTGAATTACTTATTATCAATGATGGGTCAACTGACCATACAGAGGATATCATCCGTTCGATAACAGATCCAAGGATAGTCCTCATAAACCAGACCAATGCAGGAGTTGCCGCAGCATTGAATACCGGAATCCGACATGCAAAAGGTGAATATATAGCAAGATTTGATGCAGATGATATCTGCTATCCAAACAGACTTGAATTACAATACAATTTTATTCGTTCCAATCCGGAATATGTATTGCTTGGGTCCGATGTAGTATACATGGATAAAGATGGGGTTGAACTCTTTTATTATTCCTGCATAGGTCATACGAATGAGGAAATACAAAACAGGATAGAGCTTACATGCCCCTTTATACATTCAAGCGTATTTTACCGGACAGATATTATTCGGGAATTAGGAGGATATGACTTGCGGGGCCATACATTTGAAGATTATATTCTTTGGACGAAATATATCAGGAAAGGAAAAGTTTATAACTTCAGCATACCTCTAATATCCGTCAGGTTAAATCCAGAATCCATAACGGTTGATGAAAAATTACGGGGAAAACGGTTTGAGTCTTTAAAAAGGGAAATGGTTTTCGGGAACCAGCCGATCACGGAAAAACAGGAAAGCGAACTATTGGGAATTTTAAAAAGTCAGAATTTTTCAACATTTAAAGAATACAGCTACTATATTTTGATAGCAAAAAAATATCTCTGGGAAAATCCGGATTCAAGGAAGGCGAGAAAAAATCTAAAA
Source organism: Chitinophagaceae bacterium UBA5175 (assembly GCA_002413325.1). GTDB lineage: Bacteria > Bacteroidota > Bacteroidia > Chitinophagales > Chitinophagaceae > Puia. Next base: position 13,695 of record DHWT01000113.1, read on the forward strand.
ATGGCATCACAATTCAAAGCATTGGATAATACTATAATAAAACTTTTCCTGTTATCCTTCCTTCCCAAAAAACTGATTCTATTCATTTATAAATTATCAAAAAATAACCATAATCCTGAAATGCAATGACTAAAAAAATAACGAACAGTAAACCACCAGATTCCCTACTCAGGATATCTGCCTGAATGCTCCGGCCAAATGAATATCGTCCTGCTGAAGAAGCTTACTTTGAAAATGTTTTAGAAGAATAAAAAAAGACATCAATTACAAAACTGAGTGCTACAACAATAAAATTTCATGAAAGATTTATTTGTTATAAAAGATTCGGTTTCAAATAAAATAAGTTACTATTTAATCATCCTGTTTATTCTTTTCTTACCTCTCGACCGTTTTTATGATGAAATTTTATTGATCATCCTATTGGCCAATACATTGGTTAATCCAAGAAAACTCTCCAGGGATCCGCTTACCCTGCCCGTAATGGCCTTTATAGCCATTTATTTAATTTCAGTCGTCGGGACGGTTTATTCCGCTTATAAACAACAGGCTTATTTTGAACTGGAAAAAAAGCTGGGCATTATACTTTTCCCCCTGATCCTGATGTTCAACAGGATGGATCTTAATAAGTACCGGTTGAATTTTTTAAAATTCATATGTATTAGTTGCACTGTAACTGTCCTATTTCTTTTTCTGGATGCGCTGCAGACTATCCATTATTTAAAATTCCCCATTTCATCTGTTTTTTCATCAAAATTTTTAAACCAAAATTTTTCATCCCCTATTGGTATTCACGCAACCTACCTGTCCATGTATGTTTGTTTATCCATTTCTGTCCTCATTTATCTGATTACGAATGAAAGGAATCGAACAATGCAATACGCTTTTATATTGAGTCTGTTAATATTGGTTGCGGGCCTTTTTCAGCTTTCTTCCCGGGCAGTCCTTATTTCCTTCCTGGTTATTATCAATATTTGCTTTCCCATGCTGCTCATTAAAAAAAGTGTGAGAAAAAAATACGTCCTTTCAACAGGTCTGTTTACACTAGCTTTATTTATGATCTTCAGTAATATGAGTTCTTACCGATCAAGATTCATGACGGAATTTGTAGCAGATCTATCCCAATCGGGTTTAAATGTTGACGTGATTGAACCCCGGGCGGTGCGTTGGCAAAGTGCTATGAAACTAATCGACAGGGCACCATTTACAGGGTATGGAAATGGAGCTGAAATTCCCGTACTTAAAGAACAATATTTCAAAGACAGATTGTTCGACTCATATTTAAACCAGTTAAATGCACACAATCAATATATCAGTTTCCTTTTGCAGGAAGGAATCGCCGGGCTCATAATTTACTTATTTACTCTTTATGCCGGATTTGCCAAGTCCCTCCGACAAAAGGATTTTATCTTCCTGTGTTTTCTGGTAATAATCACGGTCGTATCCTTTTCGGAAAACATACTGGATACCAATAAAGGTGTCTTTTTCTTCAGTTTATTTTTTTCACTTTTCCTGTTGACAAATGGACCGGATATCCTTGAAAATTCAAAAAAAAATATTACCATATCCCCTACCTAAACTATACGCCATATTAAACTGTTTACATAACTTGTATAGTTTTATATGAAGACACTACTTATATATCTCAAACCTTATAAATTCCTGGTTGGGCTTACTCTGTTCCTGGCCAGCCTCAATATCGGTTTCTCCCTGATTGATCCGATTATTTTAGGCAAAATCGTCAACCTGTCGAACGAATATGTGCAGGCCAGAAAACTGCACCATGATTTCTCGGCCGATCGGTTTTTTACCACTTTTTCCTGGACCCACCCGGGTGTGATCAACCTGCTGCTCCTGTCGGTTTCCGTGGCCATGATCAGCCGGATCGCCAAAAATTTCCAGGATTATTTTATGAATGTGGTGGTTCAGAAATTCGGGGCCAAAGTGTTTACAGACGGACTCCAGCATGCCATGAAACTTCCTTACCAGGATTTCGAGGACCAGCGCAGCGGGGAAACCCTGGGGGTGTTGCAGAAAGTCCGAACAGACACGGAAAAATTTATCAATTATTTCATCAATATACTTTTCGGGGTGATCATCGGCGTCATATTCGTATTCACGTATGCGGCCATCTGGATTCACTGGAGTATCCCGTTGGTTTACCTGGGCGGCATCCTGATCCTAACCTGGATCAGCAACCTGCTCAGCAAGAAAATAAAAATCATACAGAAGAATATTGTTTCGCAGACCACTTCCCTGGCTGGTTCCACCACCGAGTCCCTGCGTAATATTGAGCTCGTCAAGAGCCTGGGCCTCACACAGGAAGAAGTAAACCGGCTCAATAAGAATACCTATAAAATACTGGGACTTGAACTCACCAAGGTAAAACGCATACGCAGCATCAGTTTTGTACAGGGAACTTTTGTAAATACCCTGCGACAGATCATCCTTTTCATCCTGATGTGGCTCATCTTCAGGGATAAGATGAATGCAGGCCAGCTGGTCACCATGCAGATTTTTTCATTCTTTGTATTCGGACCTCTGCAGGATATCGGCAATATTGTACTCTCTTACCGGGAAGCTGAAGCTTCACTCAATAATTTTGAAGCACTCATGAAAAAAGTTCCGGAACCGGAAGCCGGCAATCCCAAACACCTGGGCAATATTGAAGAGCTGAGTTTCCAGAACGTGGTATTCAAACATAAAACGGCGCAGCACTACGCGATTGACCAGATCAGTTTTGACGTTCGGGTGGGCGAAACCATCGCTTTTGTGGGGCCCTCCGGCTCCGGCAAATCCACCCTCATGAAATTGCTGGTCGGTCTTTACCGGCCGCTCCAGGGCAAAATTTATTATAATAACCTGGATGAAAATTCGATCAATTTCGACGACCTGCGCAACCAGATTGGGTTTGTAACCCAGGATACACAACTTTTTTCGGGCACCATACGTGAGAACCTGGTTTTTGTTAGTCCGGGCGCATCGGAGGCAGACCTGCTCGATGTATTACATAAAGCATCCTGCACCAACCTGCTGGAACGGGCGGAAAAGGGTCTGGAAACCATGATCGGCGAAGGCGGATTGAAATTATCAGGCGGAGAAAAACAACGCTTATCCATTGCCCGCGCCCTGCTGAGAAAACCGCGGGTTTTAATTTTCGATGAAGCCACTTCAGCACTGGATTCATTAACTGAAGAAGAAATTACCCAAACCATCCGTGAAGTTTCTTCCCAAAGAAACCAGATCACCATACTGATTGCTCACCGGCTCTCCACCATCATGCATGCCGACCGCATCTATGTGCTGGAAAAAGGGAAAGTGGTTGAAACCGGGACACATAGTATTTTACGGGATGATAAAGGGCTTTATTATGCCATGTGGCGCCAGCAGATCGGAGAGAGAAAAAGCAGCCAGGATATTTCAGGAAATATCCTGAGCAAAGCGGGCTAAATCCAAATTCCTTATGGAAAAACTATCTGTTGTCATTATTACTTATAACGAAGAAAAAAATATCGCCCGGTGTATTGATTCCGTTCATTCCGTGGCGGATGAAATCCTGGTACTGGATTCCTATTCAACCGACCAGACGGCAGCCATTGCCGAAAGTCTCGGCGCAACCGTAAAACAGGAAGTCTTTACAGGTTTTATCCAGAAGAAAAACAAGGCCGTTGAACTGGCTTCCAACGATTATGTGCTGAGCCTGGACGCAGATGAAGCGCTGGATCCGGTACTTGCTGATTCCATCCGCAGGGCCAAAGAACATTTTACCAGCCCGGCATACCGGATGAACCGCTGCACCAACTATTGCGGCCAGTTTATACGTCATGGCAGCTGGTATCCGGATGCAAAGATCCGCCTCTTCAACAGAAAAATTGCCCATTGGGGCGGTATCAATCCGCATGATAAAATTGTGTTACAGGAAAACAGCGCTGTTACCCACCTGAAAGGAGATATCCTGCACTATTCCTACCATACCATTGCGGAACACACAGCGCAGAACAATAAACTCAGCTCCGTCGCAGCTGAATCTCTTTTTGACAGCGGGAAAAAAACAAACCTTTTTAAGGTTTTTGTCAATCCCTGCTGGGCTTTTTTCCAGAGCTATTTCCTTCGCGCGGGATTCCTCGACGGCTTATTCGGCTGGGTTATCGCCGTTCAGATCTCCCACATGACTTTCCTGAAACACCTTAAATTATACCTGCTTCTTAAATCAGCCAATAGCAGGTAACTTTGCTTAAAATTCAATTTATGGCAGGGAAACCAGGTTTTTGGTGGAGTCTCATGACGCAGAAATGCCCGCATTGCCGGAAGGGCTCCATGTTTACAGACCCCAATCCCTGGCACCTGAAGACCATGCTTAAAATGCCTGCCCGCTGCCCTGAATGCAGTCAGCTCTTCGAACTCGAGGTAGGATTCTGGTATGGAACAGCTTATGTGAGCTATGCACTAACCGTGCTTTTCTCCGCTATCAGTTTTGTGCTGTGGCTGCTCACCATCGGGTTCTCCCTGTCGGATCATAGATTTTACTGGTGGCTGGGTATTAACGGGGTCCTCCTGCTGGTATTACAACCCTGGTTCATGCGGCTGAGCCGCGCGCTTTACCTGTATTTTTTTGTTTCTTATAGTGAAGATTATAAAAACGAGGCGCCCAAAACGTTTGATTATAAATCAGAGGATTATTTCCTGAGGGAAGAAGGGGATAAGCCGAAAGTGTAAAACAAAAAAGCCACCTGTTTTTGACGAAGTGGCCTTTGAGCTCTATAAAAGTGGGTTAGTAAGGGTGAATAACGTAAAATTATAAATATTATTATTCAAAAGATCAGTCAGAGATCTTTTAATAAAAAAAATTCTTTCACACGGATCCCTTTTTCTGTTTTTTGCAGGGTACAGCATTCATATACCGGATCATGTTCAAAAAATAAGATATAGTCTCCGGCAAGGGCTTCTTCCAGGAAAGCCTTTTTTTCATGTAAGGAAATCAGCGGAAACATATCATAAGCCATTACATAGGGGACCGGCAGGTGACCGGCGGAAGGAATCAGGTCGGCCATAAAAACGACCGTTCTTCCCTTATATTTCAGTTGCGGAAGCATCATCGCCCGGGTATGGCCATTCACAAAACGGATATCCATTCCGATGGTAAATGCGATGGAAGCCAGGGGACTGCCGGCTTCCGCTTCTTCCACGGACACCATTTGTAACCGGCCGCTTTCCCGGATAGGCAAAATATTCTCTTTCAGAAAGGAGGCTTTTTCCCGATCATTCGGTTCCGTAGCCCAGGACCAGTGTTTCTCATTGCTCCAGTAATTCGCGTTCGGAAAAGCGGGTAACAGCTGGTCGTCCTTTCGAACGATGGACCCGCCGCAATGGTCAAAATGCAGATGGGTGAGAAAAACATCCGTAATATCCTCTTTATCGAATCCCTTCGATTTTAATGAATCATCCAGGTTATGATTTCCGTGCAGGTAATAGTGGCTGAAAAATTTAGCGTCCTGTTTATTTCCGATGCCGGTATCGACCAGGATCAGCCGGTTCCCTTCCTGGATCAGCAGACAGCGCAGGGCCCAGGTGCAAAGGTTATTGGCATCTGCCGGATTCGATTTTTTCCAGATGGTCTTGGGCACCACGCCAAACATGGCGCCGCCGTCAAGTTTGAAGAAGCCGGTTTCGATGGTGTGGAGTTGCATTTAGCTGGAAGTTGACAGTTGGCAGGTGATAGTTGGCAATGGACCGTATGTTTAGATTATGGCAAACAGATGATGCCGGATGATTTCAATTTAGGACTTTCAACACAGTCTGCCAACTGTCAACGGCTGACTAAAGATTTAACCTTTAAACGCTGCGCCCTCACCAGCCACGAAAACCCGATCACAAAAAATAAGATCAGGGACAATACCGAGTTTTTCATGCTGCCCGTAGCTTCTTCAATCAATCCAAAACTAAACATACCGATCACGATGGCCAGCTTTTCGGTAAAATCATAATAGCTGAAATAAGAGGCCGTATCGCGGGTTTCCGGCATTAATTTGGAATAAGTGGAACGGCTGAGCGACTGAATACCCCCCATCACCAGGCCCACCGCAATCGCAAGTCCGTAAAATCCGAATTCCGGATTTCCACCCTGTTCTTTATAATAAGCCGTATAGTAAGCCGCCAAGCAAATGGAAATCCAGAATAAAATAATTCCGGCCAGGACCCGCAGGTTGCCAAATTTTTCAGATAAACGGCTTACCCAGATAGCGCCCGGAATAGCCACCAGCTGAATGATCACTACAGTGATGATGAGCTTGGTATCGGCCAGCTGCAGCAGCTTACTTCCAAATAAAGTGGCAGCCAGCATAACCGTCTGCACGCCCATACTGTAAAAAAAGAAAGCCCGGAGAAAGTTTTTCAGAACCGGTAGCTTTCTGATCTCCCGGTATACTTTTTTCATTTCTGAAAAACCTTCAGCAATAATACTGGCACGGATCTTCCCGGCGGATTTCGTTTCAGGAAGCACCGCGAAGGTAATCTGCGCAAAAGAAGCCCACCAGATGCCCACCAGCAGGAACGTAATTCTGGGCGCGCGGAACGGGTCCCCCGGCAAGAGGATAACCAGTAAAAAACCGATGATCTGTAACAGCACACTTCCAATATATCCGTAAGAAAATCCCTTGGCGCTCACCCGGTCCCGGTCTTCCGGCGCAGCAATCTCCGGAAGAAAGGCATTGTAAAACACGAGGCTTCCCACAAAGCCCATGGAGGCCATCATAAAGCAAAGAATGCCCAGCCAGAGATTGCTGCCATTGAAAAAATACAGGAGGGCACATCCGGCCGAGCCCATATAACAGAAGAATTTCATGAAAGCCTTCTTGTTTCCCCGCGTATCCGCAATGGATGTCAGTACCGGATAGAGCAGGGCAATAAACAGGTAAGCGACGGCCAGCGAATAATCGTAGAGTGATGAGTTTACAAATTTTCTTCCGAGGAAAGGAATGAGATCGCTACCAAACTGTTTTTTCGTAACTGCCGTAAAGTAAATGGGGAAAAAAGTAGTGGTGATCACCAGATTATAAACAGAGTTTGCCCAGTCGTACATAGCCCATCCGCGAATCACTTTGTTGGAGGCTGTCTGCATACCCGTTTATTTTATTGATGAATAATTCCCTTCCATACAAGGAAAATAATCACGGTTCCCGCCAGGATCCTGTAATAACCGAATAATCTGAATCCATGCCGCTGCAAATAGGTGATGAAAAACCGGATGGCAAGAAGCGACACCCCGAAAGCAACCAAACTGCCAATGGCCAGCAGGGACATATTATCCTTTACAAATACTTCCGGATTGGTTTTATGAACGTCCCAGCAACTTTTCACAGATGCAGCCAGCATGGTGGGTACCGCCAGGAAAAAAGAAAATTCAGCCGCCGTCCGCCTGTCGAGTTTCACCGCCAGTCCGCCGATAATAGTTGCCGCACTCCGGCTCAGGCCGGGAAATAAAATGGAGAGCACCTGGTAACAACCGATTATAAATGCATTTTTATTGGTCACCTCATCCTGTGCATGTATCCGGGGTTTGGTAAACAGTTTATCAATAAATAACAAAATGAGCCCTCCTGCGATCATGACCACGGCAATGAAGAGAATATTATCCAGCAGGGCATCAATATGTTTTTTCAGGAGCACTCCGGCTATAATGGCCGGGATCAGGGCGATAACCAGCTTAATATAAAAGCCGATTTTCTTAAAATCAAAGAATTGCCGGTAATAAAGCACCACAACAGATAATATGGCTGCCAGCTGGATGACTATTTCATAGAGATCAGAAAATGCCGTTGACTGCACCCCGATCAGGGGATTGGCAAACTTCATGTGAGCTGTTGAAGAAATGGGAAGAAATTCGGTAATGCCTTCAATAATGGCAATGATGATCGCTTGAATCAGGTTCATTGGGGATTCCGGGCTTTGGATTTCTTAAAGATCCCGACAATCTCCAGAACCAATCCTCCAAGGATTAAAATCGGCGCAACCGTGATCCGCCTGAAACTATATACTTCCGACGGGTTAAATACATTCGGATCCTTGCTTTTCCCGCCAATCATCAACAGGAGACCGAGCAGGATAAGGGCCAGCCCGATGATCATCCAGAGGTAATTTTCCCTGCCGAATAAAGGTTTATAATTTCTGGATCCGGCTGTTTTTGTTTGTTTTGCCATAACGGGTAATCAGTTCGCAATGTACTAAAATCAATACAATTCGTCCAACTTCATCTTGAGGTATTTCAACACACTCCGGTGTGTACTGAAAAAAGAAATAAAAATGCCCAGCAAAATAATTACAATAAATAACATGATGAGCATGGGATAATCGCGCAGGGCTTTCAGGTAGGGCAATTGGTTTTCAGCAAATATGATGACGGCGATCAGCCCCCCGACTGCCAGCAATCCGCTGATAAGCCCGTTAATAAAGGCACGCAGGTCCATCGGTCTTGAAATAAACCAGCGGGTTGCCCCCACCATCTGCATGGTCTTGATCAGGAACCGGTTGCTGAACATGGCCAGACGTATGGTATTATCTATCAGGAAAATGACGAGAATGGAAATAATTACAATCACTGAAAGTAAAATGATGCTGATCCGGTTGATGATATTGTTCAGGTTGGTCACGAGTGACTGCGGGTATTGCACATCACTCACCGCAATATTCTGAAGCAGGTCGTTTTTAATTTTAGAAAGGGAATCAATGGATGCAAATTCCTTATTGATCCGGAAATCGATACTGGCCGGCAGCGGGTTCCGGTCGAGCAGGGCACCCCAGTCCTTATTTCCATCCTGGAGGTACTTCTGCCTGGCCAGGTCTTTGGTTACATATTCGTAATCCTTCACATAAG
>DHWT01000113.1:22791-25884 GCA_002413325.1 Chitinophagaceae bacterium UBA5175
ATATTCGTAATCCTTCACATAAGGTTTGGAAACAATATACTGAACCAGGGCCGCACTGTCTTTGGGAGACACATTTTCACGGATATACACATTCATCGCAATATTTTCCTTAAAATACTGGCCCAGCTTATTCGCATTGATGACGATCCATCCTAAAATGCCCAGGAGAAAAAGCACCAGGGAAACACCCACGATGGCCATGATGTAAGAAGGTGCGGAACGTTTTGCTGATCCTTTCCGGGTTTGTGCCATAGTTGAACAATTTCCGTTTATCAGATAGCCGGAATGGGCAAAAATAAAAGATTTACCCGCACGATGCGTATTTTTGTTGGTTCATATGGAGTATTCATTCAACGCCCTCGAGAAAAAATGGCAGGAAAAGTGGAAGGCAGACCAGGCATACCGGGTAACTAACAACAGCAGCAAACCGAAATGTTATGTGCTGGATATGTTTCCTTATCCGAGTGGTACCGGCCTGCATGTGGGTCATCCCCTCGGTTATATCGCCAGTGATATTTTTGCCCGCTATAAAAGGCTCAAAGGCTTTAATGTACTGCATCCGATGGGGTATGATGCCTTCGGATTACCCGCCGAACAATATGCCATCGACCATGGCATTCACCCGGCGGTGAGTACAAAACAAAACATCAGAAATTTCAGGGACCAGCTCGACCGGATCGGATTTTCTTTCGACTGGAACCGACAGGTCAATACCGCGGAACCCGCCTACTATAAATGGACCCAGTGGATTTTTTTGCAGTTGTTTAACAGTTGGTACGACCGCAATGCGAACCGTGCCAGACCCATTGCCGAACTGGTGTCCACTTTTGAAAAACAGGGAAGCATGGACCTGAACACGTACCGGGCCATTCCTTCTTTTTCTGCTGCCGCATGGAAAACCTATTCAGAGAAACAACAGCAGGATATCCTTATGGAATTCCGTCTCGCTTATTGCGGGTACGGGGAAGTGAACTGGTGTGAAGCCCTGGGAACCGTGCTGGCCAATGATGAAGTCATAAACGGATTCAGTGAACGAGGTGGTCACCCGGTAGTAAAAAAGAAACTGCGTCAGTGGTATCTCCGCATTACCGATTATGCCGACCGGTTGCTGGAGGGGCTGGATACGGTAGCCTTCAGTGATGCGATGAAGGAAATGCAGACCAACTGGATCGGAAAAAGTTATGGTGCAGAAATAGATTTTGAGATTGCTGCTGCTGAAAAACAACCGGGTCATAAATTACGCGTGTACACCACGCGCCCCGATACCATTTTCGGCGTTGATTTTATGGTGGTGGCCCCTGAGCACGAGTTTATACCGCAACTCACCACGCCAGCTGAAAAACAGGCCGTGGATGCCTATATCGCTTATGTTAAAAGTCGCAGTGAACGGGAGCGCATGGCAGAAAAAAAGATAACGGGTTGTTTCACGGGATCCTATGTATTCAATCCCTTTAACGGGCATAAAATTCCGGTTTGGATTTCTGAATATGTTCTGGCAGGATATGGTACCGGCGCCATCATGGCCGTGCCCTGCGGGGATGAGCGCGATTTCAAATTTGCCAGGCATTTCAATATACCGGTAACTAATATTATCGGTAAGTCTTTTAATGGCCTGGAGGCCAACCCCACCAAGGATGCCCGGCTTGAAAACAGCGGCTTTCTCAACGGCATTCCCATGCGGGATGCAATCCCGGTCGTGAACGCCCGGCTGGAAGCCATGGGAATTGGAAACCGCCGGGTGAATTATAAAATCCGCGATGCGGCGTTTAGCCGCCAGCGTTATTGGGGAGAGCCCTTCCCGATTACCTGGAAAAACGGGATCGCTTACCCGATGGATGAAAAGGACCTCCCGCTCGAACTTCCCAAAGTGGATTCTTATAAACCCGGACCGGATGGCGAAGGGCCCCTGGCCAACCTGCCGGAATGGACTTTAAGACACCTGGAAACCAACACCATGCCCGGTTATGCCGGCAGCAGCTGGTATTTTCTCCGCTATATGGACCCGCATAATACAGAGGTATTCTGCAGCCGCGCCGCTTCGGATTACTGGGGTCAGGTGGATCTCTATATCGGAGGTACCGAACATGCCGTGGGTCATTTATTATATAGCCGCATGTGGACGAAATTCCTGTTCGACCTGGGTTTTATTGGTTTTGATGAACCCTTTCGCAGGCTTGTGAACCAGGGCATGATCCAGGGAAGCAGCCGGTTTGTATACCGGATTGAAATCAATGGCTCTGACGAAATGGAAGTGCTGGCGAAACAAAAACCTGTATTTATATCGGCTGGTTTGAAAAATAAACCGTTCCCCGAACTGCAGGCTTCCATTCTCAACACGCTAAAAGAAAGCTGGGGAGCGGGAGCCGGACATATACAAATCCAGTCGGTCTCCAGCCTGCATGTGGACGTGAACCTGGTGGATGGCATGGAGCTGGATATAGCGGCATTTACATCCTGGAGACCTGAATATGCCCAGGCCCGATTTGTATTGGAACAGGGCAAATATATCTGCGGATCGGAGGTTGAAAAAATGTCGAAGTCCAAATTCAATACCGTCAACCCCAATGAGCTGGTCGAAAAATACGGGGCCGATACCTTCCGGATGTATGAAATGTTCCTGGGACCGGTGGAACAAAGCAAACCCTGGGATACGAAAGGTATAGAAGGTGTTCACCGCTTCCTGCGTAAACTCTGGCGATTGTTTTTTGATGAAACCAGGGGCCGAGTCTGGACAACCGAAACTGCTTCAGATGCCGAATGGAAAGTGCTGCATAAAGCCATTAAAAAACTGGATGAGGACACCGACCGGTTTTCTTTTAATACAGCCATCAGTGCCTGCATGATCACGGTAAATGAACTGGGTGAACTGAAATCCCATAAAAAGGAAGTGCTGGAGAAACTGCTGATCATTCTTACACCTTATGCCCCCCATATCTGCGAAGAACTCTGGCATGAACTGGGAAATGAATCCAGCATTCTGGATGCAGATTACCCCCAATACGATGAAAAATTCCTTATTGAATCTGCCAAATTATACCCGGTAGCCATCAACGGAAAGACCCGTACCGAACTAAAAATCGCTCTGGATGCGAA
>DHWT01000115.1:0-1454 GCA_002413325.1 Chitinophagaceae bacterium UBA5175
AACTAAAAATCGCTCTGGATGCGAACCAGCAGCAGGTTGAAGAAATGGTACTTACTGACAGCACGGTCAGGAAATGGCTGGAAGGCAAATCACCCAAAAAAGTGATTTATGTTAAGAACAAAATGATTAATATCGTAATATAGTTTTAGCTTCCCTGAATGATACATAGTAAAGACAACCCGGGGGTTTTAATTCCACCGCCTCTTTTTTATGCGGCCCTGTTCTTTGCTTCTTTATTTCTGCAAAGGCGGTTTCCTATCCATAAAGAATTCTTTCATGGATCTCCGGCCCGGATTACCGGGGTAATCATTATAATGGCCGGCATGATTTTCAACGTCCCCTCCCTGCGCCAGTTCATTAAAACAAAGAATACCGTGGTTACGATAAAACCGGCTTCTTCTCTTCAGACCAACGGGATTTATTCAGTCTGCCGAAATCCCATGTATACCGGTCTGCTTTTCATCTACCTGGGCCTGGCCTTGATTTTTGGGAACTGGTGGACGTTGATCCTGCTTCCGGTACTGTGTTTAGTAATCCATTATCTCATTATCCTCCCGGAGGAAAAATATTTAACGAGGGCTTTTGGAACCAGCTATTCCGATTATAGAAAAAGAGTGAGGCGCTGGATCTGATCAGGGTTTTACCAGACGCACGAGCGCACTGCTGCCCTCCGTACTTTGCAAATGCGTTTCATAGCGTTTATCATCCACGATAGCGACCATCAGCGAAGTATTCGGAGGTATGGTCCCCAGGTTTTCCGCAACCATTACGAGTTCATTGTCTGCCATCAGGTCACGCACGGCAATTTTCATGATATAAGCCTGTTCGGCAAGCAGGATATGCTCCTGTAATAAGCGGCCGTTTAAAAAAACGGCAATGGAATCCCCGTCTATCTCTGCATTATCATAAAACCGGAGCTCAATAGAATCGCCTTTCACAGGGATTACATTTTGCAACACTTTTGTACGCAGGCTGAATCTTTCTTCATTGGTCTGCGCAGCAGGAGGTACCAAAAACGGAGTCATCAGCGGCTGCTTTGCGGGAACAGGACTTTCACCAGGACCGGCTGTTGGTGCCGGATCCGCCAGGGGTTCAGCCGTTGCCGGTTTTTCTTCCACGAGTTCCTGCTGATAAGCAGTAACCGGCTCAGCAGGTGAAGTAACCGGCTGATATGCCAGCTGTTCGATACTATCCACCACTTCGGGGTGGTTCACCCCATAGGCATAATTTTCAATCAGAAAATCCCATTCATCCGGAAAAAGCGGTGCGTTATTCCCCTTTACCAGGTGCAGTTCTTTCCTGTCTTTCCGGTTGTCGTTCTTCCGGGAAGATTTTCCATCCAGTTTCATGATGCCTTCCCCGGGACAATTAAAATCTGCCACTGCCAGAAGCGCGTCCGTTTGCGTACTGGTTCCGATAATACGGCGGGAGCCTTTGTCTTCCAGTAAAACGTC
>DHWT01000115.1:1664-2946 GCA_002413325.1 Chitinophagaceae bacterium UBA5175
CGTATTTGTTGCGATAAAACGGCGGGGGTCTTTGTCTTCCAGTAAAACGTCGTCCCACCAGATCACATCTTGATTCTGGTCGTCAAAATATCCCTTCACCGAATAACGGCGGTAATTTGATTTTGAATCATAATAATAGGATGTTCCGATCAGGCTGTCTCCCTTGCGAACCAGTTTGAGCTCTACCCGGGAAGAACCCATTTTACCATTCCAGATTCCGGTAATGGGTTGTGCCTTTATCTGCAGGCAGACCAAAAGGAAAAAGGTCGTTTTAGGAATTCGAGTTGTGAAAAGAAAATCTGATTGCATATTCCGGGAACGTCATCCGGGTGCATATATTTTAAAGACCCTGTTAATTCCGTTGGCTGCCGGCAGTACTTTTTTATTACAGATAGCGGACGACCGTTAAGAAAAAAGCGCTGGACATTCAGCTTAAATACACTTCCAGCAGCCCGTCCGGTAGGGTGAGCAGCAGGGTTTTTGTCTTATGATCGATTTTATCCAGGGTTTGTTCATTGATGGGCACCAGTACTTCCCGGGTATTTATTTCCAGCCGGCATAACACCTGGTGGGGTTGTTCGATCACTTCGAGAACTGGTCCGAGGTCCCTCCCCTGGTCAACCACCCGGTAGCCCACCCATACGATGGGGTTGTTTTTTTGGGTATGCTGCTGTACTTCTTCTTCCTTCATCCAAACATCCCGGCGTATATATCTGGAAGCGGCTTCCTTATCGTCTATTCCTTCAAGTTTCAGGTATAATTCATCATCCCCTTTTTTGCGGATATTTTCTATAAAATAGGGCAACAGTTCATCCTTTTTTTGTTCCAGGAAGATGATCCTGATTTTCGAGACGGTAATATTTTTGCCCAGGTGGTGGTGAACAATCATTTCACCCTTCAGTCCAAAACCGGAAACGATTTTACCAATATTTCTGTAGCTGTATTCCATCCCCCGAATTCAATAAAAAAAGGCTACCCGTCCACTTACGGAAATAGCCTTGATAAAATTATTTAAAAATCTTTTACCCCTGCGCTTCGTTCTGCTTCCGTTCAACTCTTCTTGGAGCAGGACTGCGTCTGCCACCGGGTCTTGCTTTACGATTATCTTCCTGGCGTTTCTTTACGTTTAATTCATGTTCACTATGCCATTTGGAGAATTTCTCCATGGCAGCTGCTTCATCAAAAAGACCGAGACCGACACCACGCAAAAGGTGTTTCAGGTATAATACGCCTTTATAGCTCAGGATACGGCGAACCGTATCAGTAGGCTGGGCTCCCTTAT
>DHWT01000284.1 GCA_002413325.1 Chitinophagaceae bacterium UBA5175
TATGGGTTATGAGTTATGAATGATGGATTAGGTGTTACAGTGTTTTCTCGCTGATCAGCCCCGTCTTCTTATTCTTGATAATGACTTTCTTCGCACCGTAATGCGTCGTTTCTTCTTTAATCAGGTAATGATCTGCATCATATTCCACCAGTGTATTATGTTTTGAAAGTCCGGTCTGACCCCGCCAGATGTCCAGCTGAACAGGTTCCCAGAGTTTGGTTTGTGCCGATTTATAAGCTGCATCGAGGATGGAATTCACCACATACCCGTCATAAAATNNGTAATCAGTAATCGGTAATCGGTATCGAGTAAACGGAAAATATTGTAGAGACAAGGCATTGCCTTGTCTCTACGGTTTTCTTCCGATCACCGAATACCGAATACCGAATACCGGTTACCGATTACCGATTACCGTCTGACTAATTACCCCTGTTTTCTTGTCCTTGAGAATAACCTTCACAGATCCATCCGGCATGGTTTCTTTCTTCACCAGATAATGGCCGGCATCATAATCACCCACGGCATGTATGGGTTCGGATTTGTCCTTGCCGCGCCAGATTTCCAGGTTTACGGGTTCCCATTTTTTGGTTTTTGATGACCGGTAACAGGCATCCATGATCTCATTCACCACATACCCGTCATAAAATGTTTCCTTGGGCGCGATGCCCTTTTCTATCGAATTGAACATATCGGTGAACATATGATTATAACCCAGGTCATTCATTTCATCACCCACGGGGAATAACCAGCCCGTATTGGATTCGGTTTTTTCGGATACATAATCAGCACCCTTTCCCGTAGTGAACATTTCAAAGCCGGTTCTCAAAAAATTATTGATCCAGATGGTTCCTTCCGTTCCCATTACTTCATCACGTAAATCCAGGCCGCCGCGGAATGTCCAGCTTACTTCGAACTGGCCAATGGCGCCCGTTTCATATTTCACCAGGCCGATGGCATGGTCTTCAGCTTCGATGGGTTTCACCTGTGTATCGGCCCAGCACATTACTTCCACAGGTTTGATATCCTTACCAATAAAATTCCTGGCTATTTCCACGCAATGACAACCCAGGTCCAGAATACAACCGCCGCCCGCCTGTTCCAGGTCCCAGAACCAGTCACTATGCGGGCCGGGATGGGTTTCCCTTGACTTGGACCAGAGGATCCGTCCCAATGCCCCGTTTTTTACGCTTTCCAGGGCCTTCAGGAACTTGGGGGTATATACGAGGTCTTCCAGGTATCCGTTAAAAATGCCCGCCTTCTCCACTGCTTCCAGCATACGCCTTGCTTCAATAGCATTCCGGCCAAGGGGCTTGGTTGTGATAACGGCCTTTTTATGTTTGCAGCATAATAATACCGCCTGCTCATGCAGGTTGTTGGGCAGGGAGATACACACCACTTCCACATCAGGGCGCGCAATAGCTTCTTCCATTTCAGTTGTCCAGTGTGCACAACCATAATCAGAGGCAAATTTTTTGGCTGATGTTTCCCGCCGGGAATAAATACTTACAATACGGTCCCGGCTGCGCTGTCCCTGCAAAGATTCGGCATAAAACCGTCCGATAAATCCGGACCCTAACATGGCAATTCTCATATGTTCTGTTTAATTTTTATAAATAATCAGGCAGTTGCCTGTGAATTGGCTGCAAGACGTTTTTCCCGGAAAAATAAAATGAAGTACACCAAAACGCCCATAGCGATATAGGCAGGCACATACCAGATCTTCGTCCAGTTATGCCCTGCCGTGGTTTTATAATTGTCCACTACAAAACCGGAGAACCAGGTCCCGATAAACATACCCAGGCCGTAGGTTGCAAATGTGAACAGGCCCTGCGCTGCGTTTTTGATGGCAGCTCCGGCTTTTTTTTCTGTATACATATATCCGGTAACAAAAAAGAAATCATAGCAAACCCCGTGCAGGATGATTCCGGCATATAACATCCAGAGATTCGCATCAATATTTCCATAGGCAAAACAAAGGTACCTCAGGATCCACGCCACCATACCCATGAGTAACATGTTCTTGACCCCGATCCGGTTGAAGAGGAAGGGAATGGCCAGGATAAAAACACCCTCAGAAATCTGGCCCAGGATCATTTTGGAAGCTGCCCCCTGTACCCCGATTTCATTCAGGAAAGCATTGGCAAATCCGTAATAAAAAGAAAGGGGAATACAAACCAGGATAGCGGCTATAAAAAATACGAGGTACGCATTATTTTTAAACAAAACAAATGCATCGGTTCCCAGGGCTTTGGCAGCAGATGCCTGGCTGGAAGCCGCTTTGGGTGGCGTATGGGGCAGGAAAAAACTGATGGTTCCCAGCAGGGCGGAGGCGGCTGCAGCAAGATAAAAGGTGTTACCTGTCTGACCCGTCTTTTCCCATTGCATTTTTCCGATGAGCAATCCGGCCACGATCCACCCCAGCGTGCCAAATACACGGATCCAGGGGAATTCTTTCCCGGGATCACGCATCTGGTTAAACGCGATACTGTTCGACAGTGCAATCGTCGGCATATAAAGGAGTGAATATATCAGGATGATCCAGTAAAAAGGACCGTTCATCGTTACGGCTGTCGCCAGAAAAAGGAGGACCGCACCCAGGAGATGCAGCACGCCCATGATCCGCTGGGCAGCAAAAAAACGATCTGCGATCAAACCGACGATGAATGGTGAAATCATGGTCGCAATGGCGAGCGCACTATAGGCAGCGCCGATCTGAATACCGCTGGAATGCAGGTTGGTAGCCATATAGGTACTCATCGTCACATACCAGGATCCCCAGATAAAATATTCCATGAACATCATCAGGCTCAGCAGTACGGATGTAGTCGACTTCATGAAAAAGAATTTAAAGGTATGAAGGGTTTGAGCCGAAAAGTTACAAATGAAAAGACGCAATGTAAAAAATTCTTCAATTATCTTGCAGCCATGCGCGTCTTATCTGATTCATACAGGCATAAAGGACTCCGAAAACAACTGGTGGAGCAGATCCGGAGCAAAGGCATTACGGACGAAAGGGTTTTACAGGCTATTGGGGATATTCCAAGGCATTATTTTATTGATTCCGCCTTTGACCAGATCGCCTATGAGGACCGCGCATTCCCCATTGCAGAAGGTCAGACCATTTCACAGCCTTATACGGTTGCCTATCAGTCCCAGCTGCTGGAAGTCAAACCCCATGAGAAAGTACTGGAGGTGGGTACCGGAAGCGGATACCAGGCCTGCGTACTGGCACTGATGGGAGCCCAGGTATTTTCAATAGAAAGGCAAAAGCAGTTATACGAGTTTAACCGGCAATTCCCGTATCTCCGGAATTTTCCTGCTATCCGTCATTTCTTCGGGGATGGTTACCAGGGCCTGCCAACTTTTGCCCCCTTTGACAAAATCATTGTGACCGCTGCTGCCCCGGCGATACCCGGCAAGCTGGTGGAACAATTAAAACCAGGCGGTAAAATGGTGATCCCGGTCGGGGAAAGCAGGGTTCAGCAGATGTTTCGTATTTCAAAAGATGCCGCGGGAGACATTCATGAGGAAGTATTCGATGATTTCTCATTTGTCCCCATGTTACAGGGGAAAAATAATTAATGCCGGCTGAACACTGAACATCTAATTCATAACTCATAACTCATAACTCATATTTCATAACTACGGTCAACCGTTAACGACATTTATGACTCCGGAAAGAGAACAGCGGCTTAAACAGGTTCTGGACAAGCGACAGAATGATCTTACGGTTGTACTGGAAAATGTATTCGACCCGCATAATATTTCTGCGGTTATGCGTACCTGTGATGCCGTGGGCATCCAGGACATCCATGTATTAAATACAAAAATAAGTAAACATAAGAAATGGGGTGCCCGAAGTAGCAGCAGTGCGGCCAAATGGCTGACAGTGCACCAGCATACAGATGCCGCCGATTGTTTCACCGGGCTCAGGAAAAAATACCCCCTGGTTCTTACCACGCATCTGTCTTCAACAGCCGTTTCATTGTATGAAATCGATTTTACCGGACCGGTCGCCCTTGTTTTCGGCAATGAACATGATGGGGTGAGTGAAGAAATACGGGCGCTCGCAGACGGCAATTTTGTGATCCCTCAGGTCGGCATGATCCGGTCGCTGAATATTTCTGTTGCCTGTGCTGTTAGTCTCTATGAGGCTTTCCGCCAGAAAAATGCAGCCGGTCATTATAATCAGACCAGGCTGGAAGAACCGCAATACCGGGCATTATGGAAACAATGGGAACAGCCGGACCGGTGACGGATGACGGTAGTTATGAATTATGAGTTATGAGTTATGAATTAGGCGTTAAGCCTTATGCCTTCTCAATTTCGCTTTTTCCTGCAGTGAATGAATACTCACATTCAATTCAAAACCGATCAGGAGTATCAGGGCATTGAAATATACAACGATCATAAGAATGAGGATCGTACCGATGGACCCGTAAACCTTATTATAGGTTCCGAATTTATTTACCCAGAAAGAAAATACAAAAGTGACCAGGATCATCAGGATCGTGGCCAGCAGGGTGCCCGGAGAAAATAATTTCCATTTTTCCCTTATAGACGGCGCATGTTTATAAATATAAGCAATGGCAAAATAAAATAAAGGGATGATTACGACCCATCGAATGGATTTAAAAACCCATCTCATGGAACGGCTGCGGATATGCAGCAACCGGAATACATAACGCAGTAGTTCGTCCTGGGTTACCAGTAATACGATACTTCCGATGATCAGTAAAATCAGGACCAGGGTGAGCTGGATGGCAACCAGGCGGTCGTGTAAAAAATTCCTTGGAAAATGAGAATGGGGAGAAAGGGATTTATTAAAAGACCGCATGAGGCCGATCATCGCATCCGAAGCATAATACAGGGAAACCACCAGTCCGAATGACAACAATCCGCCCCTGGGTTTTGTCAAAAAGTCGATCAGGAAATTCGAGACCAGCATATAAGTATTCTGGTTGGGTGTGATTTCTTTGGTAAGCAGCAGGAGCTGGCTTGTCAGTTTCTTTGAAACCGGGAGATAGGGGATCAGGGTACAGAGAAAGATCGTGGCTGCGGGTATGGCCAGGAGAAAGCTGAACGCAATGGAGCGGGCCCGGTCCCTCAATCCCACTTTCTGCACCTGGCTCCTGAAAAAAACGATGACATCATATAAAGGCAAACCCTGAAATCCGGGGAGAAATATTGACTTGCTTTTCCCGGAAGCATAGCGGTAAGGAAAAGACGATCTTATGAAATGTTCCAGTTTGGTCATGGCTTTTCTTTTGATTGCTGGCCAATCCGCATTTGTTCATCCAGGGCTTTCTGATATTGCCTTGCATATTTCATATGTTCTGTAAAAGTTTCTGCAAAATTTGAATACCCGGAAAAATCGGGTTTTGCAACAAAATAAAAATACCGGGTTTCCGGAGCATTCAGTACGGCATCCAGTGTTTCCGTTGAAGGTGTGCAGATCGGTCCGGGTGGCAATCCCGTATTCCGGTAGGTGTTGTAAGGCGATTCAACGAGCAGATATTTTTCATACACCCTTTTCAGGTCGAAGCGGCGCAGGGCAAATTTCACGGTCGGATCGGCGGCCAGGCGCATATCGGTTGCGATGCGGTTGAGGTACACGCTTGCAATCAGGGGTTTGTCTTCCTTACGCGTAGTTTCTTCTTCCACAATGGATGCCAGTATATAAGCAGTTACCCGGTTGAGGTGACGGGATTCAGCCTGCTGCAGCCGGGTGGGCGTCCAGTATTCCTGCGCAGCCGCCACCATTTTTTTAAAGATCCGGGAGGGGGTCGTATTCCAGTAATACGTATAGGTATTCGGGAAAACCAGGGTCATCGCGGTATTCGTATCGAGCCCTAAAGATTGAAGCGTATCGGTATTATTCAGGAAACGCATAAAGGCCGCGGAATCGCATTCAAATTTCCGGCCGATCAGGGCGGCCAGATCCTCACGGGTACGTAATTTGGTGATCACCAGGTTTACCGGCACCTGTCGGCCATTGCGCAACATTTTAAGAATATTCAACAGGCTCATCCCTTTACGGATCTCGTATTTCCCGGCTTTCATGCCGGAGGGATAGGAAGCCCGTTTTGCAAGCCAGTTAAAAACGGCGGGATGTGTAATCACTTCATCCTTTCTCAGCATGGAATCCAGGTTCTGGTAGTTCATGCCCGTGTGAATATAGAGGTCATACCTTTCAGAGCTAAACCCGGTGCCGGGACCGAGGATCAGGTAGGCGGATTCACCGGCAATCAGTAATATGATGAAAAGCAGGAGAAATAGTTTCTTCACGTGTATTTGGATTATTTACCAAAATAAACAAAAAACCCCGTCATTGAAATGCGGGGTCTTAAATATCATCGTACCGGCTGGTATTATTTAACGGGTGCCATGGGCAGTGAAGTGGGGGCCGCTCTTACATCCCTTACCTTGTTTGTGGCGGTTTTAGGTATAAAAACCGTGGAAAATATGCAAAGCAAAACGACGGCAGTAGCCAGGATCCAGGTACCTTTTTCCAGAATGTCCGTAGTCTGTTTAACACCCATGAACTGGTTGCTGAAACCCGCCACATTCCCTGCAAGTCCACCACCTTTCGGATTCTGAACCAGGATGATCAACCCCAGTAAACCACAAACCAGCAACAGGATAATAACAAAAAATATCATGGTAAAGACGCTTTTAGTTGTTCAATTCTGGACGCAAAATAAGCGCTTTTGGGGGGATAAATCAAACTTAATTTCTGATAAAGCGCGATGGCATTTTCATACATCCCCTGCTTGGCCAGTACTTCCGCCATGGATTCTGTGAGGATGTCCCTTTCTTCAATAGAATGGGCCGCAAAATGCCGGATCCGGTCCACATCCCGCTCCTCTGTATTCCCGCTTAATGTTCGGGCAGGCAGTTTTTTCATTACTTTCAGCCAGTCCGTAAAACTTTTCAGCTGTTTGCCTAAATGGTCTGCAGGCATATCTTCCAGTACCAGTCTGATTCCCTGGGACGCGAAATAATCAACCATGTGGTAAGGGGCAAATACAATGGATTCTGCATGCTTCGCATCAAAAGGTTTCCGGGATGTTTGATGTTCTGCGGGGATTTCCACAGAGGGTTCCGGTTCTGCCGGAACTTCCTGAAGGGGTTCTGATTCTGCAGGGACTTCCACAGGGGGCCCGGGTTCTGACAGTTTTCCTTCTTCTGCTGCATTTTCAGATGGCCTGTCAAAAGATTCGTAATCCTGTTCCAAGGGAATTTCGGCCGATTCCCGAGGAGCCTGATTTTCAACAATACTGTCATTATCGGCAGGCGGAGCTTCCACAGGCGGAATTTCTTCGGTCATCAGGTCGGAAGAACCGGCCGCTACTTCAACAGTTCGGTCAAATGCTTCCAGGTCCTCATCGGCTTTTTTTACAACCACTTCTTCAAAAATTCCATATTCATTCACGATCTCTTCCCGGATTTCATAAGTTTCCGGGCCTGCATCCGGAATGGGAACGGCAACCGTTTCAACCGGCTGAAAACCGGTATGGGCCATGGTTTCCTGCACCGGTTCTTCCGTTAATCTGCCGGGGGATTCAAATATGGCTTCAGCGGTAAATCCGTTCCCGGATTCCCAGGCGGGTTCAGCAGGCAAAACAGCATCCCGGTCCTGAACCTTTTCTTCTGTTTCAACCTGGTATTTTGAAATCAATTCATCGAAGGAGGATACAGGGCCCGGTACGTTTTCTTCTTCTTCATTTACCCCGCCGGGTTGCACAGGAACCCATGTGATTTCCTTTTCAAAAAGTTCTGTTATGACCGTGACGGTTTCGCCTGCATATGTTTCATCCAAAGAAATATCCCCGTCATTTTTTTTATAAAAAGAAGCGGGCATTTCATCCTGTTTCAGAATGTTATCTTCATCCAGAACAGACTGCAGCCAGAACGGGTTGTTGAAATACAAAGCGGTACGCATGGTTTCCTTTTCATACGACGCATCGTTTTCCTGTTTTAATTTTTTTGACAGAAGAAAATGGCCCGCATTAAACGAAGGGAATTCCCTGACCACTTCATATATCTCATCCAGTGAAACCGAAGCCAGGTCTTTCTTTTCGAAAATCGCTTCCAGGAGGGATGGCAGGCCGCTTTGCATCATAAAAAAATTACCAGTTAGAAAATAAACGGTTGAACATATCATCCGTCATTTGCTGCACGATCTGTGGTGTTAAAGTCGCCTCGGCATCGGTCAGACTCGATGTTGCCGGAAAATCAAAATTCCGCGAAATGTCAGTCTCAAAATCAGGCGTTCCCAGTTTCTGATCATTCAGACGGTTTTTCAGGACCAGATGTACCGTCACGGCCAGACGGTTAATGGAAGCGGCCTGGTTGGAAACACCGGACGTTGACACGTCATATTGCGACACATAAGCCGAAACATCATAATCCGCATTGTCTGTTTGCACCTGGATGAGTTTGGTCTGGCTGCTTAATTTCTGTTTAAATTTATCAGTCAGCTGCGGGCTCAGTGTCGGATCCACATAAGTCGCCCGGTTTTCAATAAAACCGACACGGATGGTCTTCACTTCAGGCGGAATGGAAACGTCTTTAAATGAATACACCTTGCATGAAACGGCCGCCAGGCAGATGAATACCAGGTAAACGGTCTGGCGGATCCTGTGGAAATAAAAATTCCGGTTATTCACTGATATCATATTCTTTTAATTTTCGGTAAAGGGTTCGCTCACTGATCCCCAGATCGGAGGACGCGTCTTTGCGTTTTCCTTTATGTTTCTTGAGGGCCTTTACAATCAGTTCCTTTTCTTTATCCATAATGCTCAGGGATTCTTCCACTTCTTCATGCTGATGTATTTCGCCGTTCCCGTTGTTATGGATTACGACCGGCTGGGAGGGATAGGCTGTGGTTACCAGGCCGCCAAAATGTTCCTGCGGCTTCAGTTCTTTCAGATCCCGGGAAAACGCCTCCTGGGTGTCTGCCGCCAGGGACGGGTTCTTTAAAATTTCAAGGAACATTTTTTTCAATTCCGTTACATCCTTCTTCATGTCGAAGAACAATTTATACAGGATTTCTCTTTCATTTGAAAAATCATTTTGAGCATGGTTACCGGCTGATGGAATCACCATGGGCAGGCGGTTGACCGGATTTTCCGGTATGAATCTTCTCAATTGATTTTGCGAAATGGATTTGTCTTCCGACAAGACGGAAATCTGCTCTGCAATATTTTTCAATTCGCGCACATTACCCGGCCAGCTGTACTGGATTAACAGATTTTTCGCGTCTTCATCCAATTGCACAGGGGATGTTTTATAACGCTCCGCAAAATCAACGGCAAACTTTCTGAATAAAAGCGGAATATCTTCTTTCCGGTCGCGCAGGGAAGGCACGCGGATGGGTACCGTGCTCAGCCGGTAATATAAATCTTCCCGGAATTTACCGCGTTCGGTGAATTGCAGCAGATCCTTATTGGTAGCCGCGATCACACGAACATCCGTCTTCTGGACCTTGGACGAACCGACCCGGATAAATTCGCCGGCTTCCAGCACCCTTAATAAACGGGCCTGGGTGCCCAGAGGCAATTCCCCGATCTCATCCAGGAAAATGGTGCCGCCGTTTACGGTCTCGAAATATCCTTTACGGGAATCCACTGCACCGGTGAAAGATCCCTTTTCATGTCCGAATAATTCTGAATCAATGGTCCCTTCCGGGATGGCACCGCAGTTAACGGCTATAAACGGGTTGTGTTTCCTGGCAGACAGGGAATGAATGATATGTGAAAAAGCTTCCTTACCCACACCGCTTTCACCCGATATTAAAACGGTCAGATCGGTATTGGCCACCTGCACCGCCACACCCAGCGCATAATTGAGTTCCTGCGCATTACCGATAATGCCAAACCTGTTTTTTATTGCCTGAAGTTCCATGTTTTCATTTTTTTACGCCGCGCTTCCTGCCATCGTTTACAGGGACTGCCCGATCAGAGTAGCGCCGGTACACTGCTCAATTTTTACCAGGGCATAGTCGCCTTTTTTAAACCCCTGACCTGTTTTCGGAAATACAACGACCTTATTTTGACTGTTCCTGCCCATCCAGGCAGTGGCACTTTTCTTTGAATCCCCTTCAATCAGCACTTTGGAAATCGTTCCCAGGTCGTTCCGGTTGGATTCCTGAGAGATCTGATTTTGAAGTTTGACAATTTCATCGAGCCTTCTTTTCTTTTCAACCTCCGGAATATCATCCGGATATCTTCTGGCTGCCAGGGTGCCCGGCCGTTCGGAATAAAAATACATATAACTCATATCGAAGCGACATTCCCGGATCAGTGATAAGGTTTCCTGGTGGTCTTCTTCCGTTTCCGAACAGAAGCCCGCAATCATATCAGAGGTAATACCACAGTCCGGAATCAGCTCCCGGATCCTGCGGACCCTGGCCAGGTACCATTCCCGGGTATAAGTGCGGTTCATACGCTGCAGTACCCGGGTGGAGCCGCTTTGAACCGGCAGGTGAATATAGTTACATATATTTTCGTAACGCGCGATGGTATGCAATACCTCATCCGTAATATCCTTGGGGTGGGAGGTTGAGAAGCGGACCCGCAGCAAAGGAGAAATCCCGGCTACATTTTCAAGTAATTCCGCAAAAGAAACAGCCGGTTCCCCTTCCACACCGGAATGCCAGTGATAACTGTCCACATTTTGCCCCAGCAGGGTAACTTCCCGGAATCCATTTTCAAAAAGATCCCGGCATTCAGCCAGGATGGAACCGGGGTTCCGGCTTCTTTCCCTTCCTCTGGTTAAAGGAACCACACAGAATGAACACATATTGTTACATCCGCGCATAATACTTACAAAAGCGTTCACGCCGTTGCTGTTCAGACGCACGGGTGCTATATCGGCATAGGTTTCATCGCGGCTGAGCAATACATTTACGGATTTCTGACCTCCATCCGCCTCTTCGATCAGCAGGGGCAGGGTCCGGTATGCATCCGGCCCAACAACCAGGTCAACCAGTTTCTCTTCTTCCAGGAATTTCGATTTCAGCCTTTCCGCCATACAACCCAATACAGCAATCAGCATGGACGGATGGGATCTTTTTGCCTGTCGGAATATATGCAGGCGGCTGCGAATGGTCTGCT
The DNA here is from genome assembly GCA_002413325.1 of Chitinophagaceae bacterium UBA5175. Lineage (GTDB taxonomy): Bacteria > Bacteroidota > Bacteroidia > Chitinophagales > Chitinophagaceae > Puia. Next base: position 11,121 of record DHWT01000284.1, read on the forward strand.
CGGCTTTCTCACGGATGGAACAGGTATTTACCAGGACCAGGTCGGCTTCCCGAAAATCCCGGGTACCCGTAAAACCCGCGCCCTGCAGGATGGAAGCCACCACTTCGCTGTCTGCAAAATTCATGGCACAACCATAACTTTCAATATAAAATTTACGGGAGTCAGATGCAGCCTGCCGGGTCTCATCATGTTTTCTGGTCAGCACATTGGTTTCCATTACACTCTTTTGGGAAAACAAAATTAAACAAAACAAAGGAATAAATGACAGGATGACAGGAGCGGAAGACGGGACTCGAACCCGCTGCCTACAGCTTGGGAAGCTGTCGCTCTACCAGGTGAGCTACTTCCGCTTATGATTCATTGGAAATGATTTGTGGAAAAGAAACCCTCGAAGCCAGCCAGCTTTCTTTTACCGGCAGGATCCAATGAGATTCCATTTCCGCTTTTGTCAGGACGGTATTATTAAAATACAGGGTTTCAGGTTGTATCAATCCATTGGCTGCAGCAAAATTCAGTTGGGAGAGGGGCAGGACCTGAACCTGACCTTTTATGAAAAACGCCAGCAACTGCCGGTCGAACAACTGCACATGGAAACGGTTCTCCATCTCCTTAATCAGCCGGACGGAAGAATCGGTACTGCATCCACTCACGTGGGAAGCCCGTTCATCCGCCATCAGAATAATAAACTGACCGAAAAACAAATTGCCATACCCTTTTACCGGAACACCATGGGAATTCCAGGTGCCCACAAATTCCTTCAGCATTTCTTCTATCCGGATTGCTTCAGAAATTGTAAAAAGCCTGCCGGACTGGTATATCCAAACCCTGGAAGATCCGTCAAATTCCCCTGGTAACGATTCGCGGTAATTGAAAAGCATCTGGCAAAATTAATTATTCTGCCTTTTAAATATGGATAATTTCTTCCTCAGCCAGCCGGAAGCGTATACGCAACTGATTGATTGCCTTTTTCCGGACTTCTATATCCCGCTGTAATTTTTCCAGTACCGGTTTCATATCCCTTTGGCGGGATTGAATGAGGTTGTGGTTCACTTTTTCCAATTCGCTAAGCTGTCCCCGGTCAATTTCCATTTCAGATTCCAATACTTCCAGTTTACCCAGTACGCTGTCTGCCAGGATAAATTCCGGCAGGGCTTCATAGGAAAGACTCACAGAAGGCAGATAAGGCGTTCCGGGAAATAAAGGAATGGGATCCCGGGTCAGGCCGGCAGCAGACTGGTTGGAAAAGTCCCTTCCTATATTATTTTCCGCAAAAACAGCCATTTCCAAAGGCCCTGAATCTGAAACATCTGGCAGATCCGAAGGGGGAGCAGGCTGTTGTTGTTTTACAATTTTCTTCTTGGCTGCCTTTGACTGAGTGGGTGATTTGAGTGTTATTTGCCGGGACGGTTCATGCAACTTCACCTGCACCATTTTAAAGTTTGCCGTTATGGCCGTAACCCGGTTTGCCGCAACGGCGTCTGGTCCACCGGCCAACGTTGCTTTTTGCTGAAGGGTACATACTGTGAAGGCCAGGATCCCGCTGATCAAAAGCAGGGGATTAAACCGTTTCCTGTGCAGGGCCGGTTTTCCAAGAACCCGCCGGATCCT
>DHWT01000307.1:0-191 GCA_002413325.1 Chitinophagaceae bacterium UBA5175
CGACTGTTTTGAGCGGAGTATGAATGGCAGAGCGCCGGACAGCAACAGTCTGGAAATGAAAGCCATGAATGCATACATACGCTGGGTGGGAAAAGACGTGGGGAGAGGGATGAAACCAACCGGCACGGGCCTTGAAATACCCCCTTATCTGGAGCGGGCGGCTGACCCGCAAAAAGGAAGGCGGCTCTTCG
>DHWT01000307.1:569-11372 GCA_002413325.1 Chitinophagaceae bacterium UBA5175
ATTTACCGCCTTTCGAAATTTGCCGGTTTTGTAAAAAATAATATGCCGTTTGGCAGCAGTTATGAAAAAGAACAGCTAAGTGTTGAGGAAGCCTGGGACCTGGCGGCTTTTGTGAACAGTCAGCCGCGGCCTGTAAAAAAATTCAGCAGGGACTGGCCCGATATTACAAAGAAACCCATTGACCAGCCGGACGGTCCCTTTCCTGATTCTTTTTCTGCTTTTCAGCATAAATACGGGCCCTTTGGACCCATCGTCGGATCCAGGAAAGAACTGGCTGCGAATTCCAAAAATTAAAAGTATTTTATAATACAGATGGGGCTGGTACCAGCAGCGGATCTTTCTTCACACGGATCCAGTGAAGCCGTTTCAATATTATTTTTTCTCCGTAACCGTGCATCCAGCCGGCTTATCTTTAGAATCCTCTCACCCGGTGCTTAACAAACCCATCCGCATCCTGCTTCACCAGTTGTTATCCACAATCAGGATCCGTAACTGGTCCGGGTTTAAGGGCTTCAGGTCCGGGGCTTAAAGCCCAAAGTACTTTTGGCGAGTGTGAAGGTTGATAAATCAGTAAATTCGTATGTTTAAAACTTCTTTTTGAACAAGGTATTATTTCAGACCCGGCGTTTAAAAATAAGAAATCTCCTGGAATCAGATCTGGAAGCCTTTTATCAATATCGCTCCAATCCGGAAATTACAAGATTTCAGGGTTTCGAGACATTCACCCGGGAGCAGGCGAGCCATTTCATCGCTGAACAAAAAAATAAGTTTTTTATTAAGCCCGGCGAATGGGTACAATATGGAATTGAAAATATCCACACGGGGCAACTCGTGGGAGATTGTGCCATTTATCTTCAACCGGCAGATTCCAGGATTGCTGAAACAGGTATCACCATTTCGCATATATATCAACGGCAGGGATTTGCAAAAGAAACCATGCAGGGGATGCTGGGTTTTTTATTCCGGGAAAAAGGAATTCACCGGATCATTGAAACGGTAGATACACAAAACAATGCGTCCATCCGGATGTTAAAAAGCCTTTCATTCCGGCAGGAAGCCCATTTCCTGGAAAATGTATTCTTCAAAGGGAGATGGAGCAGTGAATACCAGTTTGCCATGCTGAAAAGAGAATGGGAAAATACCGGAAACCCATCCAGGCCGGAATAATAAACAGCCGCAAAAACCGTTTACGATAAGGCCTGGACACCAGGTTATAAGAAAAATCCTCTGATCATGAAAAACCGGATGCTATTTATATGCATTACGCTGGCCTGCTGTTCCTGCAGTTCAACAAATTATATGTCGCTCAGTGTGATGGAGCCGGCACCTGTATCCCTTCCTCCCAATATAAAAACGGTTGCCGTTGTGAACCGGACCCAGGTGTCCGAGGCAACCCGGAGAATCGACGCCGTACACAAAGTGCTTTCCCTGGAATCCAACAATTTGCAGAAAGCTGGTGCGCAGGCGAGCCTCAACGGACTTTCCGATGAACTCATGAAAAACAACCGCTTTACGGATGTAAAGCCGCTCACCATTGAGCTCTCTTCCTATGGCGCCGGGGTGTTCCCTGCCGCGCTGCAATGGGATAGTGTTGATAAAATATGCAGGGAAAACAATACCGATGCGCTTTTCTCCCTGGAACTCTTTGATGCGGAATCGAAATTAAATTATGGGATCACTCCGGCCAATATCAACCTGGGGGGCCTTGCCAACATACCGGCGATCGAAAATAACCTGAGTATGAACACCCAGGTAAAAACAGGCTGGAGAATATATGATCCTTCAAGCCGGACCATACTGGATGAATATATTCTCAGCAAGGACATCTCCTCTTCCGGTTCCGGCATTAACCCGGCCGTCGCCGCTTCGGCCCTGGCCGGACGCATCGAAGCCGTTAAAGAAGTCGGCACTCAGGCAGGACAAGCCTATGCTTCCCGTATCCTTCCTTACTGGATCCGGGTTTCCAGGGATTATTTTGTACGCGGGGACCAGAATTTTATCATAGCGACACGCAGGGCAAGGGCCGGCAACTGGGACGGTGCCGCCGCGCTATGGAAAGAGGAAACAAAAAATACAGCACGTAAAATAGCCGGAAGGGCCTGTTATAATATGGCGATCATCGCTGAAATTAACGGAGACCTGGACGGCGCCATCATGTGGGCCCAGAAATCCTATGAAGATTACAGAATTCGCCTGGGCCTGGATTACGTCAATATCCTGCAATACCGCAAACAGCAGAATGAAGTATTGAAAAGCCAGACGGTTGCGTCGAATGACCATTGAGCTGAGGTAAATATTTGCATTCACTTACCTTTAGGGTGATGCAAATGTTCCTGTATGAATTTAAAAGTCATTTCGTTCCAGATTGCAGACAGCATCGATATCAGGCAATTTAAAGCGTCTTTCAACGCGACCAGCCATTACGCAGATACGGATGAGCTGTTTTATTTTATAGAGACCAATCAATATCTTTCAGTTTTTAAATATGGAATCGTATGCTTCCTGGGTTATACGGAAGCGGAAATGACCGGCTTTTTCCAAATCATTGAACCGCATTGTAAAAATTTATTCGACCAGCGCCTGAGTGATGAATTCGATATTGAAACGGAGGCCCCGGTAATTAACTACGGATATAATAAAATCGAAATCCCTTCTCCGGATACAGATGTACTGCGCCTGATCATGCTCAATGTGTCGCAAAGCGTGGCACTGGATTATTATAACCAGCAGACCAACCTGCTGCTGGAAGAAACTAATCATCACACCCAGTTACTGGAAAGAAGAGGCCGGATCAATATGGGCGGCATAAAGCTGAAAAAATATATCGGCCGTACGCTCAACCTCAAGAACAGGATTTCAGCCAACCTCTACATTTTTGATTCACCTGAAGAAACCTGGGAAAATGAAAACCTGAACAAGCTGGACATCGGTCTGAAAAAAACCTTCGACCTGCAGGCCCGCTTCCGGACGATACAGGAAGGACTTGGCATCGTGAAGGAAAATATGGAACTCTTCAAAGACCTGCTGCAGAACCGCAACAGCCTCACGCTCGAATGGGTCGTGATTATTCTCATCCTGATGGAAGTGATCAATATCTTTATCAGGAATCCGAAGTGACCGGTATCGGCTGTCTACCTGTTTTTCACTTCTGATTTTTTTGGATGCCTGGCCATGAAATACTTTTTTCCCGCTGAATTGAAGGTTCTTACCCCGGCTTTTTTACCTAATTACAGGTATCTACACGTCTAATTATGCTTTTTGCAATCTTACAAAACGCATTATAAAATCCCGTACAGTGTTGATTACCGCATATACATTTTAACCCACCCTTCTAATCAGAAATATTTAAATTACAACCTGTCAATCTTTCTAACGGATCAATTCCATCATTATGAGAATGAATTTTACAATCCTGTTGCTTTGTGGCCTTTTTGCCTGCAATCAAAAGCAGGACAATACCCTGGTATGGAAGCAACAGGTGGACAGCCTGCGTAACCGGATCGACAGTGCCTATGCACCAGGCCTGGGCGAATTCATGTCGGATATCCAGGTGCATCATGCAAAACTCTGGTTTGCAGGCAAAAACGGGAATTGGGAACTGGCCAATTTTGAGATCGGTGAAATCCGGGAATCGATAGATGCTATACAAAAATATTGTACTGACCGCCCCGAAATCAAAGAGCTGCCGATGATTCATAACCCGATGGACAGTTTGATTACAAGTATTACTGATAAAAATACGGAAGCCTTTAAACGCAGCTTCAGTCGCTTAACGGTTACGTGTAACAACTGTCACCAGGTAACCAAACATGCTTTCAATGTGATTAAGATCCCGGATACCCCGCCCTTTACTAACCAGGTTTTTGAAAAACCCTAAAGGCCATTGGAATCTCCGGATTTTAAGGCAGCAAAGAGGGTAAGGATTTCCCCTGACAATTGACTATCTTCAGACTGTCTTGCCGCATTTCCAAAAAACGATTGTCTTGCTATTCATTGCGTCAACTTCGCACTATGGCCATACGTGTAGCAATTAATCATAAGACCAACTATCAATACGACCGGTTTGTTTCCCTTTCCCCCCATCTTTTCAGACTGAGGCCGGCTGTACATTCACGCACACATATCGAAGCATATTCCTTCAAAATATTTCCAAAGGAACATTTTATCAACTGGCAACAGGACCCATTCGGGAATTACCAGGCACGCGTGGTATTTCCTGAAAAAACAAAGGAACTGCGTATTGAAGTGGAGGTGATCGCCCATATGACCGTGATCAATCCCTTTGATTTTTTTGTGGAAGAATATGCGGAGAAATTCCCTTTCGCGTACAGGGAACAATTGAAAGGAGAACTCATTCCCTACCTCGAAATAAAAGAGAACGGTCCCCTGCTGATTCAATGGCTTGCCGGCATTGACAAAAACCCTCAACCTGTCAACGACTTTCTGGTTTATATCAACCAGAAACTCAACCGGGATATCCGGTATAATATCCGGATGGAAGCAGGGGTGCAGACCTGCGAAGATACTTTGTCGCTGACCCTTGGCTCCTGCCGCGATTCTGCCTGGCTTTTGGTACAGATTTTCCGGCACCTCGGACTGGCCGCCCGTTTTGTTTCCGGTTACCTGGTCCAGTTGACCGCCGATATCAAATCCCTGGACGGCCCATCCGGTCCGGATAAAGATTTTACTGACCTGCACGCGTGGACTGAAGTGTACGTGCCAGGTGCCGGCTGGATCGGACTGGACCCTACGTCCGGTTTATTCGCCGGTGAAGGTCATATTCCCCTGGCCTGCACACCGGATTATGTGAGCGCTGCACCGGTGGTCGGCGCCACGGATCCCTGCGAAACCGTTTTTTCTTTTTCCAATACGGTAACACGTATACATGAAGACCCGCGGGTTACCAAACCCTATTCAGAAGAACAGTGGGCCGCCATCCTGGCTACGGGTTATCAAATTGATCAGGATTTGGAAAAAGGAGATCTGCGCATGACCATGGGCGGTGAACCGACCTTTGTTTCGATAGACGATATGGAATCCGCCCAATGGAACACAGCCGCAGACGGGGTGGAGAAACGGATCATGGCGCAGGACTTGATTTTCAGGTTAAGATCCCGGTTCGGCCCGGACGGCATGATTCACTTCGGCCAGGGCAAATGGTACCCCGGTGAACACCTGCCCCGCTGGCAGTACGGCCTGTTCTGGAGAAAGGATCATTATCCCATCTGGAAAAATATCCATTTGATCGCCCATGAAAAAATGGAGAAAAAATTTGACTGGTCCGATGCGCAGCGCTTCGCCAAAGAACTGGCCAGACATCTGGCCGTGAGTGAAGACAACGTGAGCCCGGCTTATGAAGATGTTTTTTATTTCCTGTGGACCGAGGGGAAACTACCCGTGAATTTAGATCCTTTACAAAAAAATCTGAAAGCTTCCATTGAACGAAGAACGCTCACCAAGTTGCTGGATAGGGGCCTGGATAACCCGGCAGGATATACGCTTCCTCTAAAATGGAATTACGATAACAGCAAGTGGCAGAGCTGCAAATGGATACTCAACCGCGATAACCTGTTCTTGATCCCGGGCAATTCACCCATCGGACTCCGCCTGCCCCTCGATTCCCTGCCTGTAGTGGCAAAAGAAAATGAACCGCAAAAAGTGGAACGCAGTCTGTTTGAAGAATTACCGGCCCTGGCGAATTTTCACGAAACCATCACCAGCCGTTATGGATTGGTATATGAACATCCCGCGCAGGATCAAAAGACAAAATACCCGGATAAACCGGCCCATGCAAAAGATAAAAAGAAAATAAAAAAGGATTCAGACGAGGAGGATGTTAAACCCCTGTATGAAGTGCCCGTGATCAAAACGGCGCTCTGCGTGGAGGCCCGCGACGGGATCCTATACACCTTTCTGCCACCGATGGATTACCTGGAACATTACCTGGACCTGGTGGCATCTATTGAAGCAACGGCTTCCGCATTAAATATGCCGGTCCGCATAGAAGGATATGAGCCACCCCGGGATTACCGGATGGAACGTTTGATGGTTTCTCCGGATCCGGGCGTGATTGAAGTGAATATTCATCCGTCGTCCAGTTGGAAAGAACTGGTTCATACTATGAACAATTTATATGATCAGGCATTCTTATCGCGCCTCGGTACAGAAAAATTTATAGTGGATGGCCGTCATACCGGCACTGGTGGCGGTAACCATATTACCATTGGCGGCGCCCGGCCTGCTGACAGTCCCTTGCTGCGCAGGCCCGATCTGTTGCAGAGCCTGATCACTTACTGGCAGCATCATCCCGGTCTGTCTTACCTGTTCTCCAGCGCTTTTATCGGACCGACCAGCCAGGCACCACGCATAGATGAAGGCAGGGATGAGAAATTATATGAAATGGAAATTGCCTTCAGCCAGGTTCCGGAGGGCGGCTTTGTTCCCTTCTACCTGGTCGACAGGATTTTCAGGCATTTACTGACCGATATCACAGGCAATACGCATCGTTCGGAATTTTGTATTGATAAATTATATTCTCCCGACACATCGTCGGGGAGACTCGGCATACTTGAATTCCGTGCCTTTGACATGCCGCCGCATAAACAGATGAGCCTGCTTCAGATGTTGCTGATCCGCGGGCTGATCGCTAAATTCTGGGAAAAACCCTATAAACACGACCTGGTGCGGTGGGGTACTGAACTGCACGATAAATTCATGCTTTCGCATTATGTGCACCAGGATATCGGAGATGTGGTGAAAGATCTGAATGATGCCGGCTATCCATTCCGGATGAGCTGGTTTGAACCCTTTTTTGAATTCCGCTTCCCGCATTATGGAACGGTGAACATTGCGGGTATTGAAATGGAAATCCGCATGGGTATTGAACCCTGGCATGTGCTGGGCGAGGAAATGTCCAGCTCCGGCACCGCGCGTTTTGTGGATTCATCACTGGAACGTGTGCAGGTTAAACTGAAAGGACTGAATGAAGCAAGATATGTTCTCTTATGTAATGGCAGCCGTGTGCCCTTACGGGAGACCGGCATCCGGGAAGAATATGTATGTGGCATACGTTATAGGGCGTGGCAGCCGCCTTCAGCCCTGCATCCGATGATTGGTGTGGATACCCCACTTGTTTTTGATATTGTGGACACCTGGAACAACCGGTCGATCGGCGGATGTACCTATTATGTTTCACATCCGGGCGGCAGAAGTTATGATTCCTTCCCGGTCAACGCCTATGAAGCAGAAGCCAGGCGGGTCAGTCGTTTTGCCGACACCTCGCATACGCAGGATGTGCTGCAGCCTGCTCCTTACCTGGAAACCGTAGCCCATTATATTGAACAAAACCGTTTACCCTTCTTATGTGACCCACCTCCGGCAGAAACGAATCCGTCTTATCCCTATACGCTGGATTTGCGACGATCACACAGAAAAGCTTAAATCTTTCACCAGCGGTCAACGGCCAACGGCCAACGGCCAACGGCCAACGGCCAACGAACAGCGATTACCACCTCGGATAAACCGTATCCAAACCGGCGTTCTTCAGGCATACTTCGTGAATGAACTCCAGTTTCCCAACCACAGGATCAGAAATGACAAAGGGATAAAAATCAGAATGGCCCATGCTGCGGTTTAAACTGTTCACCGCGAAAGTCAGGGGCAGCCACCATTTCAGGATCTGCCTGAAGTCCGTCATATCATAAGGGTCCTGCTGGATGCTTGCCTGGATGCGTATTGTATCCTGGATCATATCCGGCTGTATGCGGATACCGAATGAAAAGGCCGTTTCCAGTGTATCCATCAGGTGCAGGTAATGTGCCCAGGTTTCGGCCCAGTCCTCCCAGGGATGCGAGGAAGCGTAAGGACTGATAAAATGTTCGCTCCAGTCGGGCGGGGCATTGTTTTTATAATAGTTGTTAAGCGCTTCGGGGTAATCCGATAATTCATTTCCAAAAAGTGAACGGTATTTTTCCAATACGCTGCTGTTCTTAATGAGCAAGTCCCAGTAATAATGCCCTGTTTCATGGCGAAAATGACCCAGTAGTGTCCTGTATCTCTCTCCAAGATCCTGTTTGTGCCGAACCCGCGCTGCTTCATCTGCTTCTTCAATATTCAACGTGATGGTGCCGTTATCATGCCCGGTAATCACTTTTTCTTTCAGTGATGTGTCAGCCAGGAAATCAAAAGCGATTCCGGATTCTTCATTTTTCACTTTTTTTATAACTGGAAGGCGTAGCCGAAGTAATGAATAAACCAGTCGGTGTTTAGCCACTTCGATATTCTTCCAGCGTTTCATGTTTTCGTCACGGGTAAGGTCCGGTATCACCCGGTTCAACCCGCAGGCAACACAAAAATCATCCGCCTTGGAAGCGTGAATCAGCCAGTTACAGGTGGCATATTCCGAGTTCCTGCAATAGCGGAATTCCTCCTGTTTATTCTGAATATTAGAAAACAGGCTGTTTCCTTCTGAAACCAGCGTAACCAGGGAGAGGGTATTTGCATTAAAGCCCAGCGCATATCCGCAGTGCAGGCATATATTATTTTCAAAATAGATCAGGCTGTGACAGTTACTGCAGGTATAAAGCTTCATACCTAAAATTAGTACTTGTCCAGTTCAATAAATATAACAATGGCTGTAATTTGGAATAATGTATAACTGAAAATTCAGGAACCCGGGATGAAAGGAATTACATCTGAATAAAAATCCAATTCCACAAATTATCAGATTCCTCTTCTCACATCCACCGATACGGTTAACTCATGGGAACCGCTGCTGAGAATAATTCCTTCCAGGGGAGCAATATCCGCATAATCCCTGCCCCAGCCAATGGTAATATGCTGATCCGATACGAGGCAATTATTGGTTGGGTCAAAATCGATCCATCCCATATCCGGTATATAAACACTGAACCAGGCGTGGGAAGCATCTACGCCGATTAATTTCTCCACCCCTTCCGGCGAAAAAGTTTCAATATACCCGCTGACATAACGGGCCGGCAAACCCACGGAGCGGAGACAGGCGATCGCCAGGTGGGCAAAGTCCTGGCAAACACCTTTACGTTCCTGCATCACCACAAATAAAGGAGTCGCAATGGTGGTATGACCCGGTTTATACTCAAAGTCCTTATATATACGCCTTGTTAATTCCTCCGTTGCTTCAAATACAGACCTGCCTGGTGTGAATGATTCCGCGGCATATTTCACGATCCCTTCATCCCAGGCCGTCATGGGCGTTTCGAATACATATTGTCTGATATCCACCGCACCTTCTTTAAGAAGCATGGATTCCTGCTTTACATCTTCAAGGATTGCGTAGTGGTTCATATGCATTTTTTCCTGGCCGGAAGATTTTCTCTCCACTTGCGAAGTGACATAAACGGTCAGCTCCCAGTGCTCCTTTTCAATGGAAAAATAAATGATTTTATTACCGAAGAAATCTTCATATTCATTGATGCAGTCGGGCTGCGGCGAAATATGTATGGTTGTATTCTCACAGGTCTGCTCGTGGGTATTACGTGGCACCAGCCGGGCGATATTATGGCACAGGCTCACCGGCTCCAGGTAGATATAGGATGTTTTATGATGAATGGTATATTTCATTTCTGTCAGATAAATACTTTAACGGAGGATAATGGTTTTTGGCGTCAGCTCATGTTTGAAAAAGGCTTTTGAAATAACACCGGGAATGGCAGCGAGTATAATATATAACCCCGATAAAAAAGCTTCCAGGTTATGATATCCTGATGTATCTGAAGCGGCCAGTGCTGTTTTATCGGCCAGTTTCAGCAGGTTATTTGCTTCCAGAATTAATTTTTCATATTCTGTCAATACAGGTCCGCCATTATTTTTCGGCAGGTTCTGCAGGTAAGATTTCAGCCGGACCACCTGGTAGGTCAGGGAACGAGGATTATTGGGGTCAAACACAAGCAGATCGATGACCAGAACGTTTTGCAGCGGTCTCCTGTATTTATACCGGTAATTGACGAGTCCTTCATTGCTCATCAGTACTGCCTGCTGCAGGTTGTATTCTACCGGTTCACTATATTTCTTAACCAGGATGTTTCGCAGCATAGTGATTACTAAAAGACTTTGTTCAATTTTTCTTCCCACATCCAGCATGATCCAGCCCTGTTCGCGGGAAATACTCTCCCGGTTCAGCCCGATAAAGGCTACGAGGGAAGTGATCAGATCATCCAGGGTATGGATCATTTGCAGGTGTCCGTGATGCGATATGGGAATCCCGTTTTGCAGTCCTTCTTCCATTGCCCGGATCACCCGCCAGGTATCGGTCGACCAATGATCGCGCACTTCATGGATGGCTTTATGGAATAGTAAAAAATTATTTTTAATCCCGCCGGCCCTTTTTTCGTTGAAAAGAACATCTTTCAATTCGATCCACGGATCCTCAAAAATAACTTCGGCATCTTCGCCTGCAAATCCGGGTAAAGTAAAACTGTACCGTGTAAAGGCTTCCAGCAAATGGATTTCCGTCTGCCGGTTATTTTCGTTGATCAGTTTATTCCCTTCTGCCAGGAACTGCATCACGGTGCGAAGGAAACGGGCATTGCCTAAAATCCGTTCCGTATAACGGCCCACCCAGAACAGATTTTCAGCGGCATGGCTAGGCAGCATGCCATGATAGGTTTCGGCCGCTTCATCCGGTGTTTCCTTCAAAACACTGACCACCCGGCCGGGTTCCGGCGAAATGATCCAGGCATCTTTACTGAATCCGCCCGACTGGCTTGAAATCAAAAAATTGCCTGCTTCCGAAGAAGATCTGACCAGTCCGCCCGCCATCGCAAC
>DHWT01000307.1:11610-14639 GCA_002413325.1 Chitinophagaceae bacterium UBA5175
CCCCCCCCGCCATCGCAACGTAATGGTCCTGGTTGCTGACTAAAAAACTTCTGAATAAAACTTTCTGCGGAACAATTTTTCCATCCATCAATGCCGGAGTTAAAGAAATTTCCACTTTTTCCTGGCCCACGTACAAGGCCGGGTTGGCGCGTATTTGCTGCCGGCAGGCTTCCAGCCGGGAGGCCGAAAGCGCGCCGCCGTCTATGGAAGAACTGCCCGTTGAACTCCTGTGTATTTTTTTTATGACCAGGTTTGGCAGGTTATTCAGCACATACTGAAGTTCTTTGGGCTGCCCGCACCACCAGGTTGCTATCGTTGGCAGAATCAGATCTTCAGATAAAAAATAACGCGCAATCTGCTGCAGGAATGGCATGAGTCCCGGGTTTTCCAGGATGCTGCTGCCCAGGGGATTTGCGATACTCACATTTCCACTCCGCACACATTGTAATAATCCCGGGATACCCAGTTGTGAGTCGGCTTTTAATTCGAGGGGATCACAATATATATCATCCACCCGGCGCAAAATAACATCCACGCGCTCCAGTCCGCCCATAGTTTTCAGCCATACAAAATTATTTTTCACGATCAGGTCATTCCCCTGTACCAGTGTAAAGCCGAGATAGGAAGACAGGTATGAATGTTCAAAATAAGTTTCGTTCTTAGACCCGGGCGTTAAAATCACGATACGGGGATTCTGGTTCTGCCGGGGTGCGACCTCATTCAGGCTATTCCGGAGGGCCGTAAAATAAGGGGAAAGATGGCGGACTTGTAATCCGTTGAATAACTCCGGAATGACGCGGGTCATCATGGTCCTGTTTTCCAGGGCATAACCTGAACCCGATGGTGCCTGGGTGCGGTCGTTAACAACCCAGATCCTGCCATCGGAGCTTTTTGCGATATCAGCAGAATATAAGGTCAGCTGCTGTTTACCCGGCTGCCGGATTCCGCTGCAGGNNCGTTCTTAGACCCGGGCGTTAAAATGACGATACGGGGATTCAGGTTCTGCCGGGGTGCGACCTCATTCAGGCCATTCCGCAGGGCCGTGAAGTAAGGAGAAAGATGGCGCACATGTAAGCCGTTGAATAACTCGGGAATGACGCGGGTCATCGTGGTCCTGTTTTCCAGGGCATATCCCGATCCCGAAGGTGCCTGGGTGCGGTCGTTGACAACCCAGATCCTGCCATCGGCGCTTTTTGCGATATCAGCAGCATATACAATCAGCTGCTGTTTGCCCGGCTGCCGGATTCCGCTGCAGGGTCGGAGAAAACCCGAATGACCATAAATAAGTTCCATGGGTAAAATACCCTGTTTAACCAGGTTTCTTTCCCCATAGATATCTTCCAGGATCAGGTTTAATAACCGGGCCCTTTGAGAAAGCCCCGTTTCAATGGACGTCCAGTTTTCCTGGTTGATCAGGAACGGAATATTATCCAGTTTCCAGGGCCTGTTCAACCCGTTCGGGTCTCCATAAATATTATAAGTAACCCCATTTTCCCTGAGCAAACGCAGGGTATCGTTGTTCCGATTCTTCATTTCCTCACCACCCAGCCGGGCATAAGATTCAAAAAAAGTTTCCCAGTGGGTGTGTATTTTTCCGTCTTCTCCTGTTAATTCACCGTAAGACTGATGAATTTTGAAGTAATCCCGGAATACCGGGTCAGCGAGCAGATTGAGGTCCATTTTTTCCGATGGGGTGAACAGGCAGTCAGCGAACATGTATTTAAAAATAGGGAAAATAGGGTTTATATTTAAGATCTGTTTTCAACAACCGGCTGTATAAAAAAATTTTGTAATCATGCCGGGAACCGGTTCAAAACCTGTTTGAAATAACTTTACGATATTAAACCCGTTTTTTACATGCATATGACCAGAAAAACTGCCGGCACGTTTCTTATATTTCTTTGCCTTGCCTCCTCCATTTCATTAATTGCTCAAAACAGTATGCCCCTTCCACGCAGTGTGCCGGAAACAGAAGGCGTTTCCTCCGCCGGCATCCTGCGTTTTATAGAAGCCGCGGAGAAAAGCAAAAATGAGTTGCATAGTTTTATGTTCCTCCGGCATGGTAAAGTCATCGCCGAAGGCTGGTGGGATCCGTATAAACCTGACCTGAAACAATCTGTTTATTCCCTTAGTAAAACCTTTACTTCGACGGCGGTCGGGCTTGCCGTGAGTGAAAACCGCCTCAAACTAACAGATAAAGTCATTTCCTTTTTCCCTAATGACCTGCCGGATTCCATATCGACATTTCTCGGTGAATTAACGGTAAAGGATTTGCTAACCATGTCGGTCGGACAGGAACCGGATCCGACTTTTGCCGTTGCTTCAAAAAACAGGGACTGGGTAAAAGGATTCCTGGCAACACCGATTGTGCATAAACCTGGAACTGTGTTTTTATACAATTCACTGGCCAGTTTTATGTTGTCTGCCATAATACAAAAAGTAACCGGGCAAAAACTTGCCGATTACCTCAGACCCAGACTGTTCGACCCCCTGGGAATCACCGGGGTGGACTGGGAAGAAAATCTAATGAGCGTGAATACGGGCGGATGGGGACTGCGGGTGAAGACAGAAGATATGGCCAGGGTCGGACAGTTGTATCTGCAAAAAGGAAAATGGAACGGGAACCAGGTCCTGCCAGCCACCTGGATTGAAGAAGCCACGACAGAAAAAATTATCCAGCATCCGGAACTTGCACAATCCAAAAAAGATTCGAGTGACTGGGAGCAGGGTTATGGTTACCAGATCTGGCGTTGCCGTCATCATGCCTACCGCGGGGATGGCGCCTTCGGACAGTATATCATTGTGTTTCCGGACCTGGATGCCGTCGTTGCCATTCAGGCTGAAACCCCGGATATGCAGGATGAACTCAACCTGGTATGGAACTATTTATTGCCTTCCATAAAAAAAGATAAACTTCCTGGCGATCTAAAATCACTCTCTTCTTTAAAAGCCAGACTATCATCCCTGGCTATTGCACCCGCCACCGGCAGTTTTTCTGCTTTCACAGCCAATAAGAACACGAACAAAAC
>DHWT01000114.1 GCA_002413325.1 Chitinophagaceae bacterium UBA5175
TTACCTGAATGGCATTTCCGTTATCTATAATGGAAGACTTTGCCTGCTGGGTACAGGAATTGATCTGACGGCCAGGGAGGCAGCACAAAAAAAGGTCAAGGAAAGCAATAAGAAATATGAGGCACTTTTTGAACAGGCTTCGGATCCCATGCACGTTACTGATTTCCAGGGAAATTTTACGGATGTCAATGGGAGTTTCTGTAAATTATTCGGTTATACAAAGAAGGAATTACTCCGGATGAAAATCCAGTCCCTGATCTGCCCGCAACAGCTCAGGGAACGGCCACTCCAGTTTGCTCAATTGATAAAGGGGAAACATATATTCAGCGAGCGGCTCATGGTCCATAAAAACGGGTCCGTCATTGAAACGGAAGCAAATGTGAAGAAATTCGGTGAGGACAGAATTATGGGGATCGTGCGGGACGTAACGGAAATCCGCAAATTGCAAAGGGAGATGGAGGAAGTGCGCATGGAGCAGAAAGTACAGGAGCAAAGAAAGATAACCCGGGCCGTGATTAAAGCCCAGGAAATGGAAAGGAATATCATCGGGCGGGAACTACACGATAATGTGAACCAGATGCTGGCCAGTACCCGGATGTGCCTCAGCACGGCAAAATTAACCCCCGCCGGTAAAAAAGAATTTGTAGATAAATCCATCCGTCTGATAGATGCAGCCATCAATGAAATCCGCATCCTGAGCAGAAAGCACGTTACGCCCCTGAAGGGGTTTGATCTGAAAGAACAGATTCAGTCACTCGTCAATATAATGGAAGAAGGGATCGGGTTTAAAATTTCCT
Organism: Chitinophagaceae bacterium UBA5175; assembly: GCA_002413325.1. Lineage (GTDB taxonomy): Bacteria > Bacteroidota > Bacteroidia > Chitinophagales > Chitinophagaceae > Puia. The sequence continues at coordinate 798 of DHWT01000114.1, forward strand.
ACGAATATGATATGCCGGCAAACAGTTCCCTGCCGGAAGATTTAAAACTCAATATCTACCGTGTTATCCAGGAACAGTTGAATAATGTGTACAAACATGCGTCTGCTTCGCGCGCACAAATAGTCCTGTGTTATGAAAAAGAACAGGTACATATTTCCATCAGGGATAATGGGATCGGATGTGATATGGGTATCCGGAAAAGTGGGGTGGGCATTGTAAATATTATTAACCGGGTGGAATCCTTTAACGGATTGGTAAATATTGAAACCAGCCCGGGCACGGGCTGCAAACTGGATATCCGGATTCCCGTGATTTTTCAATAAACTTCCATTATATACCGGTTACGTTCCAGGAACGATCCCGGGGCAGGTTTTGCATTAGGGTGCTGATTAATTCTTCATAAATCCCTGGTTTTGCAGCTCGGTCACCAGCATTTCCGTGTACTTCCTGCTTGCCTTTGTAATATCGGGCGGATTCACAACTTTGGACTGCATGGAGATGAGCATCTTTTCCGTATAGGCATCAAATAAATTACTTTCGATGAAATAGGTTTTTTCGGAGGTATAGTAACCCGGAGAATAAAAGGACGGGGTGTAGGCGTAGTAACCACTATAATAATTACCGTAACCGGGATAAGGTGTGTATACGCCGGAAGAAGAGGCCGGAACGTAATGGGTCTCGGATTGCTGGTCAACCACCGCCACCGTAAAAATGGCATCGCAACCCAGGTCCCGGATGGCTTTTAATAAAACCTCTTTTTTCGGTAATTTATCCGTTGTCAGGATGGGGCCGAAGGCATCGATGCTCCGGACGGTTTTAATTCCCTTTGCTTCCGCAGCGTTTGCCAGGTCGTTTTCGAGATTTACCTGGGCCTCATAATTCTGGGTCATCACAAAAATAAAAATCTTGTGTTTGCCGGGCTGCCGTTCGGGCATATCCTGTTTATTGACCCAGGTCGCCATGATCCGCATGGAAGAACTGGAACAGGAGCTGAATATAACGGCAGAAAGGAGCAGGAATCCAAAGCACTTCATTCTGGACATAAGGTTTAATTATGTGGCGAAGATGAAGAAAATACTTTAGATATTCATCTCTGTTCCGGATTTGGAAACCCGGCTGTCATTACGGCCTGCAGTACAACAGCCAGGCTCCTCATTTACAATTCATTCTTCTTCATCTGTGATACCGCATAATCGCAGGCCCTGGCTGTGAGTGCCATATAGGTCAGGGAGGGATTCTGGGTTGAAGTGGACGTCATGCAGGCACCGTCGGTGACAAATACATTCTCACAGGCATGCATCTGGTTCCATTGATTCAGCATGGACGTTTTCGGATCCTTCCCCATACGCACTCCGCCCATTTCATGAATATCGAGTCCGGGTGCCTGGTGGCTGTCGCCGGTTTTGATATTGGTGAATCCGGCCTTTGTGTACATTTCCGAAAGCTGGTCCATAAAATCCTTCACCATTTTATCATCATTGTCGTCATAGGCTACAGAAAAATGCAGGAGGGGTACACCCCATTCGTCGGTTTTAACGGGATCCAGGCTCAGGAAATTCGTTTCTTTCGGAATGGTCTCGCCCATCATATGGGAACCTACATGCCAGGGTCCGGGATCTTTTTTTGCCAGGTTATCTTTTAACGTGGTTCCGAATCCTTCGGGTTTAGGAGCACTAAACCTGCCGGCATAAAAACCTGCGGCATAACCCCGGAGAAAATCAGTTTCCTGTTTATGAACATTCCGGAAACGGGGAATATAGGCACTCGTGGGCCTTCCTCCGGCAGTAGTACTGTCAGGAAATCCATGATATTCTGCCGAAATATGTCCCCGGTAATTATGAAATGCGAAATATTTTCCGAGGATCCCGCTGTCATTGCCCAGTCCATTGGGGAAGCGGCCGGATTTCGAATTTAACAGGATGAGGTTGGTATTGACGGCCGCCGCATTTACGAAAATGATCCGGGCATAATATTCGGTCACCTCCCGGGTATGTGCATCCACCACACGCACGCCGCTTGCTTTTCCCTTTTTCTCATCATAGATGATGGAATGAACAACGGAAAACGGACGGAGGGTCATATTGCCGGTTTTCAAAGCCCAGGGAATCGTGGTTGAATTGGCGGCAAAATAACCGCCGAAGGGGCATCCGCGCTGGCACAGATTCCGGTTCTGGCACTGCCCCCGGCCCTGGTCCAGATGTATCTGTTTAGGTTCGGTCAGGTGAGCACAACGGGCATAGATTACATGACGGTCCGAATAATTTTTTGAAATAAAATCCTTGAAATAATTTTCAACACAGCTTAATTCCAGCGGAGGTAAAAATTCACCATCCGGTAAAACAGCCAGCCCGTCTTTATTTCCGGAGATGCCGGCAAATTTTTCCACGTAACTGTACCAGGGGGCAATGTCCTTATACCGGATCGGCCAGTCGACTGAAAACCCGTCCCGCGCCGGGCCCTCATAATCAAAATCGCTCCAGCGCTGGGTTTGCCGGGCCCACAACAAAGATTTGCCGCCTACCTGGTAACCCCGGATCCAGTCGAAGGGTTTCTCCTGTACATAGGGATGTTCGGTATCCTTTTCAAAGAAATGCATGGCATCTTCCCGGAAAGCATAACAACGGCTGACCACGGGGTTGGCTTCCTGTATCGCCTGCGGAACCTGTCCGCGGTGTTCGAACTCCCAGGGCTGCATATTGGTCGTGGGATAGTCTTTGAGATGCACCACATCCCGCCCTCTTTCCAGCACCAGGGTTTTTAATCCCTTTTCACATAACTCTTTAGCGGCCCATCCGCCGCTCATGCCTGACCCGATCACAATTGCATCAAAGGTTCGTGCTTTTACACTGTCTTGCAGATTGCCCATAACCGGAAATTGAGATTAAGCTGTTTTTAATGGAACACAACCCTGGAATTTTCCCGGGATCATTTTGTATCCACGTATTTTAGTTAAATAATATTCACAGGTCGCATAAGCCTCGACCGTAAGTTTTTTTGTGGATTGATAGAAGAATGCCATTCCTTCCTGCGACGGTTTCTGCTGATCCAGTTCTGCTATGATGGCCTGCCGGTCTGCCGGACTGTTTTCAGTGAACGATTTACCGGTTTTTTTCAGAACAAAACTTTCAAATGCCTGCATACCCTTCACAAAATTTTCCTGGTTCGTTTTTGTATAACAATCATCCACCATTTTCAAAACGAACAAATGGGCCGACAGGTCTTTGGCTCCCGGGGTATCTGTTTTGGGAAGAATGGTTTCTGCCAGTTCGGCCAGCATGATTTCATCATCCGGTTCAATATGGATTTGCTTTAGCGGAATGGTAACGGTCCGGTCGTTGTGAAAACAGGATGGCAGGAGAGCGGCTCCGGCCCAGATCATGAGTAATTGCTGTATGGCAACGCGTCTGTTAGTCATAAATGGATCCAGTTTGTCTGAATGAAATTTCATTCTAAAGATAGGTAGCAGGCCGGATAATCGGATACTGCAATACTACTTCATTACAGATAAATTTACATATTGAATGGGTTAAACCACATCATTTCCTGTACAGGCGGTGAATCAGGGTTGACGGTTGACGGTTGACGGAAGTTTGGTTATGAGTTATGAGTTATGAGTTATGAGTTATGAATGATGAGTGATGAATTGGGCGTTTTGGTCATCCCACTTTCAGCGGACCCTGTTAATTATTTGGTTTTTACCTGATTTTATAACAAATCCTCAAAATTTTACAGAGAACTTTGTCGTTATTATTTCTAACTTTATACTCATAACACCGGTTTGAAGGCATTTAGCCGGATTTCCAATGAAAAAGTTTTTCGCATCCATATTGGCTTTCCTGTATCTCTCCACTTCCATGGGAGCGACCATACACCTGCATTATTGTATGGGAAAGCTGGTTTCCTGGGGGCTGGTTAACCACGAAAGCAGCAATTGTGACTATTGCGGGATGCCGAAGAACAGTTCTTCTCCGGGTGGATTCGCTGCAAAAAAGCATTGCTGTCAGGATGAGCAGAAGGTTATAAAAACCGATAAGGACCAAAAGCCGGCTGCGGGAGAATTTCAGTTTGTTAAACTGTTCCCCGATGCATCGGCAGTTCATTTTCTGACTTTACCGGATATCGGGATCTCTTCCGTTTCATTTACGCGCTCCATGGCGCATGCACCGCCCCTGGCCGGAAAACAACCGGTATTCCTCTTCAACTGTAATTTCCGTATTTAATTTATTGGCCTTTTTGTTTTGCCCGACAGATGTTGGGCTTTCGTGCTTTCTGGTATGGAAAGCCTGGTTTTATCCTCATTGAATTATTAATGTCTTAAAATATTAAAATGAAACAGTTCATCATGTTGTCCATTGTTTTTCTGATCGCTTCCACCGGACTTTCTGCACAGACCGGCAAGCCGAAAACGGGTACGGCACAGCAACAGGTATACACCTGTCCCATGCATCCGGAAGTGGTAAGCAATAAACCGGGAAAATGTCCGAAATGCGGTATGACCCTGGTGTTGAAAAAGAACAGGAAGCCAATAGATACTGCCGTGAATAAAATGCCCGTGCATCCTGCGGATTCACCGGTGCATAAAATGCCGATGTAATGAAAGCAGCAGCGGGGTATAAATCCATGTTTCACTATATAATGTATCATTTAATTCCATTCCATGGTTCAGAAAATCATTGAGCTGTCCCTGCGCAACAGGCTGATCGTGCTGCTGGTGGCAGCCGGTCTGCTGGCCGGGGGGATCTATGCGGTTAAGGAAAATCCCATTGATGCGATTCCTGATTTATCTGAAAACCAGGTGATCGTTTTTACGGAATGGATGGGCCGCAGTCCGCAGATCATGGAAGACCAGGTTACCTACCCCCTGGTAAGTAACCTGCAGGGAATTCCCAAAGTGAAAAATATCAGGGGCAGTTCCATGTTCGGGATGAGTTTTGTGTACATCATTTTCGAGGATAATGTGGATATATACTGGGCAAGAACGCGGGTGCTGGAACGGTTGAGTTATGCCCAGCGGTTATTGCCGGCAGGCATAACGCCCACTTTAGGACCCGACGGTACCGGTGTGGGCCATGTTTTCTGGTACACCCTGGATGCGAGGCAAATGGATCTCGGGGAACAGCGGGCGCTGCAGGACTGGTACGTGAAACTCGCCCTGCAAACCGTTCCCGGCGTGGCAGAAGTTGCTTCATTTGGCGGATTTGAGAAACAATACCAGATTGTCATTGACCCGGTGAAGCTACAGTTTTACAATATCTCCATGATGGACGTCATGAACAAGGTAAAAGCCAACAATAATGATGTGGGCGGGAGGAAGTTTGAAATGAGTGATATGGCCTATATCATCCGCGGCCTGGGTTATGTAAGGAATAAGGAGGACCTGGAAAATATTGCCCTGGGAAATAATAATGGAATCCCGGTAAGAATTAAGGATGTCGGATCGGTACAAATGGGTGGCGATCTGCGCCTGGGCATATTTGATGAAAACGGGGAAGGAGAGGTGGTGGGTGGCATTGTGGTGATGCGGTACGGGGAAAATGCCAACCGGGTGATTGAAGAGGTGAAGAAAAAAATGGCCGATGTGCAACGGGGGCTGCCGGAAGGGGTCAGGTTTAAAGTGGCCTACGACCGGACAGAGTTGATCAAAGCGGCTTTAAATAATGTCAGAAACAAACTGGTGGAAGAAATGATCATTGTGTCCCTTATTGTAATCTTTTTCATGTTTCACTGGCGCAGCGCTTTAAGTATTATCATTCAGATACCGATTACCATCGCCATCAGTTTCATCCTGTTAAATGCTTTTGGTTTTTCCTCCAATATCATGTCGTTAACCGGGATCGCCCTGGCGATCGGGGTCATCGTTGATAACGGTATCATCATGTCGGAAAACGCGTATCGGAATTTGTCTGAACGTCAAAACAGGCCCAACCCTTAAACAGTTTGTATGACTTCATTATTTAAGAAAAAAGCGCCTTATCATAAAATTCCGGAAGCGGAACGCATGGCCATTATTGAACGTTCCTGCATACAGGTATCCAGGGGGGTCTTTTTTTCCACCGTTATTATCATTGCGTCTTTCCTTCCCGTGTTTCTGCTTACGGGCCAGGAAGGCAAATTATTCCACCCCCTGGCTTATACGAAGACCTTTATCCTGGTGGTCGATGCCCTGCTGGTGATCACGCTGGCGCCGGTACTCATTTCCTTTTTTATGAAAGGCAGATTCCGGTCGGAATCTGCTAACCCGGTAAACCGCTTTTTAGAAGGTATGTATGAACCAGTCATAAGGACCTGCATCAAATGGCGCAAGACCACGATCGGGGTAAACCTCATGGCATTACTGATCAGTATCCCCCTGCTTTTAAGCTTAGGCCGGGAATTTATGCCACCCCTGGATGAAGGCTCCCTGCTTTTTATGCCTGTTACCTTACCGGATATTTCCAACCCGGAAATCAAGCGTTTGTTACAGGTTCAGGATAAAATCATAAAATCCGTTCCCGAAGTGGAACATGTGTTGGGTAAGGCCGGAAGGGCCAGTACGGCTACTGATAATTCCCCCATCAACATGATCGAAACGATTATCCTGCTGAAACCAAAATCCGAATGGCGGACAGGGTTTACCAAAAATGATATCATCCAGGAGCTCAATTCCAAACTGCAGATACCGGGTACGGTCAATGGTTGGACGCAACCCATCATCAACCGGATCAATATGCTTTCGACCGGTATCCGTACCGACGTGGGCGTGAAAGTATATGGCCAGAACCTGGATTCCATCAATGTATTCGCCCAGCAGATCCGGAATGCATTAAACGGGATCGCCGGGGTGAAAGACCTGTATGTTGAACCCATTACCGGCGGAAAATATATTGATATCATGATTAAGCGGGATGAAATTGCACGTTACGGACTCAGCATTGACGATGTCAATACCGTAATTGAAACTGCCCTGGGAGGAATTAAACTGACCACCACGGTGGAAGGCAGGCAACGGTTCTCCGTAAATGCCCGTTTCGGGCAGGATTACAGGAATAACATGCAGGCGCTTAAAGGGCTCCAGGTTCAAACCCCAAACTTTGGCCCGGTACCCCTGGAAGCGGTGGCGGATATAAAAATCACCGAAGGGCCGCCCATGATCAATTCTGAAAATGCTTTGCTCAGGGGGACGGTATTGTTTAACGTGCGGGACCGGGACCTGGCCGGAACGGTACAGGAAGCGCAAAGCAGGCTGGATAAAATGCTGACGCGCCTGCCGAAGGGATATTTTATTGAATGGAGCGGACAATATGAAAATCTGATCCGGAGCGAACGCACTTTAAAATGGATATTGCCGGTTGTGGTGCTCATCATTTTTATCTGCATGTACCTGGCATTTCATTCCGCCAGGGAAGCGTTCTTCAGTCTGATCTCCATCCCCTTTGCCCTGATTGGCGGAGCATTCATGGTTTATTTCTGGGGTGTGAACTTATCGGTAGCCGTCGCGGTGGGTTTTATTGCTTTATTCGGACTGGCCGTGGAAACCGGTATCGTCATGGTCATTTACCTCAACGACGCGATGCAGCGGCTGGTGGAAAAAAAGGGTAATTCAAAAGAAACCATCACCCCCGATGATTTAAGGGAATATGTGATTGCCGGAGCTGCAAAAAGACTGAGGCCAAAGCTCATGACGGTTTCTGTTTCACTGTTTGCCTTAATCCCCATACTATGGAGCACCGGGGTGGGAAGCGACGTCATGAAACCGATTGTATTACCCATGGTCGGCGGGGTCTTTACCTCGGCCATCCACATATTATTGGTCACCCCATTGATTTTTCTGATGACCAAGGAATATGAATTGAAAAAATCAGGAAGGATTGAAATGCCGGACACAAAACATGTGTAACATGAAAAAAGGAATCTGCTTTGTTTTGCTTTTCATTTCTTATTCTGCCAGGTCGCAGCAGATACTGGAATTGGACAGCATTTTTTCGGTCATCGCCGGCAGCAACCCCTCACTCAGGGGTTACGATGCGAATATCCGTTCCCTGGATGAAGCGGCAAAGGGTGCCAGGAACTGGGACGCCCCGTTGTTAAGCACGGGTCTGTATATGACACCTTATGACCCTAACCTCTGGAAAAGACAGAGTGACGGCTCCACCGGTATGGGGCAGTATATGATTTCTGCCCAGCAGATGTTCCCCAATAAGAAAAAGCTGGATGCCGATGAAAAATATATGCAGGGCATGTCGTCTGTGGAAAAAGAGAAAAAGAATGCAACGGTCAATGAACTCTACGCTGCTGCCAAACAAAATTATTACCAGTGGATCATCCTGAAGAAAAAAAGAGCCGTGCTTTACCAGGACAGCCTGCTGCTGGATTTCATGATAAAAAATGCCGAATTGCGTTATAAGAACAACCTGGGCAAAATCAATGCATATTATAAAGTAAAAGCTTCGCAGGGTAATATTGAAATCCTGCGCATACAGATCGAGAACGGGATCGTTCAAAAAAGGATCGCGCTCAATACGCTCATGAACCGTGATAAAACCGTTTTTTTTGATATTGATACTACGTATCAAATCAGGTCCTACGCGGATCTGCTCCCGGACAGCGCGTATGTTAGTTCTAAGCGCAGTGATATCCGTGCCGTTGAAAATGATATCCGTTTAGTTGCCCTTCAGCAAAATGCAGAGAGCGCGAAGCTGAAACCGGAATTTGGCATCCGTTACGATAATATGTTTGGTTTTGGCGGGCTTCCCATGCAGTATTCACTCATGGGCATGTTACGGTTGCCGATGGCAAAATGGTCTTCCAGGGCATCCAAAGCGAACGTGGAAAGCCTCCGCTGGAAAGCCGAATCGCTGAACCAGCAAAAGCAGACCCTGATCAATGACGCAACCGGGATGTCCTACGGCCTGCAGCGGGAAATTGTATCCAAACAAAAACAGGTTTCATTATTTGAGAATAATATTTTACCGGCACTGCGTAAGAATTTTCAAACGATGCAACTGGGATATGAGCAAAATACCGAAGAACTTTTTACTCTCTTTGATGCATGGGAAACACTGAATATGACCCAACTGGAATATATGGATCAGTTGCAGGAACTATTGTTAATGCAGGTGGAACTGGAACGAATACTGGAGATAAAATGAATTACATGATGCACACAAGGTTTATTTTGTGGATTGGTTTTTTCCTGCTTGTATGCATATCCTGCAGGAACCCCTCGCATATAAAGCAGCCTGCCGCGGCCGTACAAAAAGAAGTCTGGACCTGTTCAATGCATCCTGAAATTATCCGGGACC
>DHWT01000056.1:0-7439 GCA_002413325.1 Chitinophagaceae bacterium UBA5175
TTAAAATAGCTACTAATCAGAGCCTTAACCAAAAGTCCCGGTGTTTCCACATCGGGGCTTTCTTTTTACGCTGGCCGATTTTTGTTGTTTTATCTGATAATTCAAAGAGCCGCGAATATTTTACCAGGGTCAACCGTCAACAGGCATCGATAAATTATTCCTTCAGCAACTCATCAATCTGATGTTGCATTTCATTCAATTCATTTTTTTCAAGACCATCTATGATGGATCTGACCTGCCCCTTTTTATCCACGAGTGCAAAAAACTGGGTATGGATAAACTGTTCCGTAATGGGTGAAAAATTATTTTTCGGATCATCCAGCAGGTAACTCGCCCTCGCGGCCAGATACAAAGAATCTTTTGTGCCTGTCAGGAAAATCCAATGGCGGGCATCAACACCCAAAGAGTCTGCATAATGCTTCAATCTGCCCACGCTGTCTGTGGAAGGATCAACGGTATGGGAAAGAATTAAAAAATCCGGTTCGTTTTTATATTTTTCATAAACGGCCAGGAGGTTGGTATTCAGCTTCGGACAAATTCCATGACAGGTGGTGAAAAAAAATTCTGCAATATAAACTTTGCCTGCCACCTCCCGGTTGGTGATTCTTTCACCATCCTGATCCAGGAAGGAAAATGACTGCACTTTATTTAGAACAGGCAGGCTTACTTTCCCGAAACCGGGTATTATTTTCGTAAGCATAAAATAAAATCCGATAATCAGGACCAGAAAAAAAAGAGAATAAAACCAGACTTTCTTGTTCATATAACTGCAAAATTACTCCTCCCGGTCGGGAGCAAAAAGTTTAGCGTAATAAACTAACTTTGCAGCCCATCTATGAAATTTAAGATAAATCCGGACTTACTCGGAATCGGAGCCTCCCTTGCCTGTGCGATCCATTGTGCCGTTTTGCCACTTTCCCTGTCCGGCCTGTCCGTTTTCGGTGTCAATATCGTGCATAATTTCTGGTTTGAATCGGGCATGATCCTCCTGGCTTTCGTAGTGGGTACCATGTCCCTGCGCCACGGTTTTATCCGGCATCACCGGAGCCCCGTGCCTTTTATGTTATTTGCAACCGGCATCCTTTTCCTGCTTGCAAAGCAGTATTGGCAGGTTTATGAGCTTATTTTACTCCCTTTTGCCGTTATTTTGATCGTTTCTGCCCATATTTTCAATATCCGGTTCTCCAGGAATTTTCATAAAAACCGGGAACAAACCGTCGAAAACGGTTGTTTACATTAAAAAGAATTCAATAAATCGCGATTGCCGTTCTTTTGCAGAAAAGCCCCCTGATCCGGTAAACCTTTGTAAAAAGATTCCGGTTTCAGGCAAAAAAACGGCGTTCAGTCTGATGCTTTAGGCATTAGGCGGCAAAACTGTTAAATTTGCACTTCAAATAAGCATTATGATAAAAACAGGAAATCCGGTCATCAGTATCTATACTGAAATGACACCAAATCCCGAAACGATGAAGTTTGTAGCCAACAAACTCTTATATCCGGGTAAAAGCATTGATTTCCCCGATGTGGAGTCGGCCAAACCCTCGCCCCTGGCTATTGAATTGTTTGGATTTCCCTTCATTAAAAGCATTTTCATTGCCAGCAATTTCGTTACCATGACGAAGACCTCCGATACGGACTGGACCGATGTAATCCCTTCCATCCGGCAGTTCCTGAAAGATTACCTGGAAGATGCCAAGACCGTTATCAACGAAGAGGAAATTACCATCGCCCATTCAGATGGCAATGCCATTGGTGCGGACGACGATGATGTGGTAAAAAGGATCAAGGAACTCCTGGAAAGTTATGTAAAGCCCGCTGTTGAAATGGACGGAGGTGCCATCCAGTTCAAAAGTTATAATGAAGGCGTTGTCAACCTGATGCTTCAGGGGTCCTGTTCCGGTTGTCCTTCTTCCATGATCACCCTGAAAGCAGGCATTGAGGGTATGATGAAACGTATGATTCCCGAAGTGAAGGAAGTGGTGGCCGAAGCAGAATAATGCAGCAAATCGTATCGCAATTCATCAACGACCTCCATCAAACCACGTTGTTTGAATTTATTGCTGTTGTATTGGGCATTTCAAGTGTCATTTTTTCCCGTAAAGAACATATACTCGTTTATCCCGTAGGCATGGTGAGTACCGGAATATATATCTGGCTCTACATCACACATGGTCTCTATGCGGATGCATCGGTGAATTTCTATTATACCGTCATGAGCGTTGCGGGCTGGGTGATGTGGTCGAAAAAGACCGATGGAAAACCGGCTTTATCCGTCACGGCTTCTTCTAAAAGGGACTGGAGAAATACCTGGATCTTTTTTTTCAGCTGCTGGGTGATTTTATATTTTCTGCTCAGGCGCTTTACCGACAGCACGGTGCCCATTGCTGACAGTTTTACTTCTGCTGCCGCGTTTACCGGCATGTGGCTGATGAATAAAAAGAAACTGGAAAACTGGACCTGGTGGATCATCACGGACCTGGCTTCCGTCCCGCTTAACTTTTACAAACACCTTGTCTTTACCAGCTTCCAATACCTGGTTTTCCTGATCCTGGCCGTAATGGGTTATATTACCTGGAGAAAAAAAATCCCGCATGCCGCCACTTAAAAAAATTGTGGTCACCGGTCCTGAGTCCACCGGGAAAAGCACCCTTTCCGGGCAGCTGGCATTGAAATATCAAACCCAATGGGTCCCGGAATTTGCGCGGGAATATCTGACGGCACTGGGGCGCCCCTATACGTATGACGACCTGCTGATCATTGCCAGGGGGCAAATAGCCTTGGAGGACCGCATCACGGCCACTTTAAAATCGCCCCTGGTATTTATGGATACGGATCTTTATGTGATAAAAGTGTGGTGCGAATATGTTTTTGGAAAATGTCATCCGTTTATCCTGGACGAAATCGTGAAAAGAAAATACGACGCATATTTGCTTTGCAATACGGATCTGCCCTGGGTGGCGGATACCTTACGCGAATACCCGGATCACAAAACCCGCTATCAGCTATACCATATATATAAGGACCTGCTGATCAACCAGCATACTCCATGGTTTGACATCAGCGGGGGTTATGAAGAAAGATTACAAAAAGCGATACAATACGTGGATCGTTTATCGTAAATCGGGGTCCGGGTATATGTTTCCGATATTCGGTCCACAATAAATGATTTACGAGAAGTTCCGGGTTTTAGCGCCCTATTGCAGGAGTTTAATAATATCCGGATCATCCTGCAGGTGGCGCATCTGGTTCAGGATCCAGGGGTACCGGGCAGCCACGTGGCCGGACAGGGGCCGGATCGTATACATCTTAGGATTCGGCAAACAGGCCGCAATCATCGCAGCCTCCATCCGGTTCAGATTTTTTGCATGTTTGTTGAAGTAGTTCAGGGCCGCCGCATCGATACCGAATACACCTTTCCCCATTTCACTGATGTTCAGGTACATTTGAAGAATTCTTTTTTTACCCCAGAACTTTTCAATCATAAACGTGAAATAGACTTCCAGGGCTTTCCTGATCCAGCTTCTGCCCTGCCATAAAAAAACATTTTTAGCCACCTGCTGCGAAATGGTGCTAGCCCCATGGAGTGACTTGCTTTTCTGGTTGTGTTTCATGGCTTTTTCGATACTCTTAAAATCGAATCCATCGTGGTCGGGAAAGAGCTGGTCTTCGGAGGCGATCACACCGAGTTTTGCATAAGGAGAAATGGCGTCCATAGATACATAATTCCTTTTTAAACCATACCCATGAAAAAAACTGCCCAGCTGGGTCAGCGTCACAGGTGGATTGACCCATTTCAAAATCAGGATATAAAAAAATTGCAGGAAAAAGAAAAACAGGAAGATCCTTTTGATCCACCTCCAGGTACGCGGAACAATTCCTTTCGTTTTAATGGGCATCAGGCTGCTTTGCGGGTTCAGTTGGTTTCAGTACCGGATCCTTTTCGTACAACGGACTTTCAACCCGTATATTCATGTATTGCAAAGTATATTTTTTACCGATCGGATAATTTTTATAGCGGGCCCTTTTTAATAAAAGACCTCCCAGTATCAGGGCGCCGGAAACAATCCAGCCGGATGTCCTGACCCAGCTTCCCGAATTTTCGTGGGTATATATCCCGTTCGCAACATTCAGGAAGAGCACACCTACCCCGGCAATGATCAGGATGGTGCCGTCGGTTTGATAATTCCAGTTGGTAAAATCCCGGCGCATGGTTTTTATCTCACGAACATGAAACGGGATGTTATTGATAAAAACACTGTCATTCCGCAAATCCGTAAGCGTACCGCCCAGCCACTGTTCGTAAATGGTTTCAAATATGATCGGCTGTCCGGGTGCATAGATTTTAATATTTTTACCGTTTTTCTTAAGAATCAATACATCGGTTTGGGCATGACTGACCAGGGGAATCAAAAAAATAAACGCCGTTATGATTTTCTTCATAATTGAAAAATATAACTCCCCGTTTTCTTACCTGATCCGGCTGTGGAGAAATATCACCCCATAAAGTAAAGCCATTCCGAAGGCAACCAGAATGGCCCCGGAGATCTTATTGATTATGGAGAGATTATGTACGGTCAGTTTTTTGCGCAGATTACCAGCCATCATCACTTTCCCCGAATCGGCAGCCATATTGACCAGGAGACAAACTGAAAATATGGTGATCCTTTGCTGAAGGGTATGCGTCAAGGCGAGCACGGTGGCATTTCCGAGCCAGAATACCAGCACCCCCGGATTGAGGGTATTGATTATAAATCCGGATGCAAAAATCCGGAACATCTGCTGGAAGCTTAAATGATGCCGGTGTTCGTCTCCCCCGGTAGATTTTATATGAACTTTCTTGAAAAAGAAAAAATAAATGCCCATGGCGATCAGAAAACTGCTGCCACTATAGCCGATCAGTTTTTTGTATTCGAGCAGCATAGCCACCCATTCTGTAAATACATTGCTTAGAATAACCAGGATCACATCACTTAACCACACGCCGGCAACAAAACTGAACCCCCCTTTATGGCCAACTGTAATACTCTGTTTAATAATCGTGAAAATGATCGGTCCTACGGATAATGCTAGTACAACTCCGAGCGCTAATCCTTTCAGTATGGCTTCGACCATGCGATATAATTTTTACCGGCGGTACACGAAAATAACCTAACCCGAAAAATAGAATAATATTTCTCATTTTAATTAATAATCAGGTATGCACATGGGCATTCGCCTGCTCCAGGAAATTTTGCCAGTCCTTTAACATTTTACCCTTGAGCACACGCGGAAATTTATGCTGGCCCCCTTCTTTCCCCGCCAGGCGCATAAAGTCCATAAAGATTTCCGGTGGCAGTACTTTTACATAGATATCCTGGAGTGCACTCTTTCTTTCAACGGCATAATCGTCGTTCAGGCGCCTGAGGGATTCATCCAGTTTATGCCGGAGTATCTCCGGGTCCACATCCCCTTCGGAAGCCACATACCATTGATGCGCAAAGAAAAGCCCGTGGGGTACGCCGGCTACGGTGAATTCGGGAATGGATATATTCAACTCTTCACTCACCAGTTGAATAGCCTGGTTCATATTATCAACACTCAGGTGTTCTCCAACCAGGCTCAGATAATGTTTGGTACGGCCGGTAATAATAATTTCGCTTTTCTCCTTGTCGGTAAAACGGATCGTGTCCCCGATGAGGTACCGCCAGGCACCCGCTGCCGTACTCATCAGCAGGGCATAATCCTTTCCTTCTTCTACCTGGTGTATTTCCAGGGCTTCCGGATTTTTTACCATATTCCCGTCGGAATCAAAATTTTTACTGTCGAAAGGAACAAATTCAAAAAACAGATGCTGGCTGGTAACCAGCCGCATACTTCTTTGGTCCTGCTGGTCCTGGTAGGCAATAAACCCTTCTGATGCCAGGTAGGTTTCAATATAAGTAATGGGTTTACCCAATAGTTTTTCAAAACCTATTTTATAGGGTTCAAAAGATACTCCGCCATGTACAAAAAACCCGAGGTTGGGCCAGATTTCATGAATATTTTTCAGGTTGTACCGTTCAATGATTTTTTCCAGGCAGATCTGGATCCAGGCCGGAACCCCTACAATAAATCCGATATCCCATCCGGGGGCCTGCTCTATGATTTCTTCCAGTTTGCGTGTCCAGTCGCGGGTGCGGGCAATTTTTTTACCCGGCTTATAAAAAGGGCTGAACCAGAACGGTACTTTCTTAGCAGATATTCCACTGAGATCACCGGCATAATACCCGGGCCCTTTCTGCAGGTCAGTACTTCCGCCGATCATCAGCCATCCTTTACCAATGCTTTTTACCGGGATATCCTGGTAATTCCGAAGGCTGAGCAGTTGCCGGATCATTACAATCCGGTTGCCGCGCAGCAGGTCGTTGGTAATCGGGATATATTTACTGGCAGCTTCCGAAGTTCCCGAGCTCAGTGCATAATATTTTATTTTACCCGGCCAGCAGATATCCTGTTTTCCTTCCAGGGTCTTATACCACCATTCTTTGTAGATCTTACTGTAGTCAAATACCGGCACATTTTCCTGGAAGCTTTTTACGAGGTGGCGGTTCAGCAGGATCCGGTCGAAATGATATTGCTGACCGAATTCGGTAAACCGTGCTTTTTTCAATAGTTTTTTGAGGACTTTTATTTGCTGGCGCCGCGGGGACTTTTTTGGCAATCGCAAAGCCCGCGCTAGAGAATTGGGTAATTGTACATCAATTAACGCCATTGAGAATCGGGGATATTAATTCATTCAAAATTAAGCCTTTTTAAACTGCAGGCCTAACGCTTCATGCTGAACGCCGAACACGCTTTACCGTTAACCGTAAACCGTCAGTCAAATCAGGGCAGCGTATCCGGCACACTTTGCGGATAAATGAGAATCGGGTCACTTTCATTATTCGTTTTACTGATCGCCGTAACAAAATACCGGCCCTGCGCCTGTATTATCCCCTTCTTTACGGGAAAAACCATCTGCGCAGGCTGGTTATTTGGAATGAACCGGAACACACGTGATGAATCTATATTAAAAGATGCCTCTGCTTTGTACACTGCAAAACCTTTCAGCGTATCCGATACATTTCCTTTTTCAAAACGAAATACCAGGCTATCCTGACCGGAAATGGTATGCACCAGGGGGATGGATGGCCGGGTACTGTCGATCCATGGCATCGGCGCGATCAGGGCGGGGTAATTATAAAAATTTTCACGCAGCGTATCACTCCATCCATAGGCGTTTTTGTAAAAAGAAGTACTGCTGAAATAAACCTCCCCGCCAATATCCGGATCATTACGGATGGCATGCAGTTGCCGGGGAAGCTGGTTTCTATCCCTCCAGTATATATTCGAACCGGCGCGAAAGATTCCCAGTCCTATATAACAGGGCCGGTCAAAATGGTTTTTGCTCCACCAATCAAGCAAAACGCCAAAGGGTGCGT
>DHWT01000056.1:7736-8602 GCA_002413325.1 Chitinophagaceae bacterium UBA5175
AATTGAGGCACCACATAGTCTATCCATCCGTTTTTTAACCAGAGCAGGATGTCGGCATAGAGATCATCATAATTGGTTTGTCCCGCCTTTGTATTACTACCCAGGGAATCCCTGGACTGATTCCTCCAGACGCCAAACGGGCTGATCCCGAACTTGCAGGTTTTCCGCACATCCTGTATCGTACGGTGCAGCATGACGATAACGGAATCCACATTACTTCTCCGCCACGCTTCCTTATCCATACCCTTTCCATATTTGAGATAGGATGCATTGTCTGGAAATTCAACGCCGCCTATCCGGTAGGGATAAAAATAATCATCGAAATGAATGGCATCAATATCATAACGGCTCAGCATATCGCGTATAACGGAATTCACATATAACTGCACATCCTTATTTCCGGGATCCAGGTATTTGGTATCGCCGTAGGTTAAGATCCAGTCAGGGTGTTTGCGGCTAACATGAGTTACCGCAATAGATGACTGTTTCACGTGTGTAACGATACGGCGCCGTTTGTGATGCACATGCTTATAGGTAACCACGGTATGAGCCGTCTCGAAAACGGCGCGGTAGGGATTACACCAGGCATGAAACTCCATGCCTCTTTTGTGCGTTTCTTCAATCATGAATTCCAGCGGATCGTAATAGGGAACCGGGGCCCTGCCCTGTTTACCGGTCAGCCATTCGCTCCAGGGTTCTATGGCGGAGGGGTAAAAAGCGTCGCAGGCAGGCCTTATCTGTACGATCACGGCATTCATCCCGTTTCGCTGGTGCATGTCGAGCTGCCGGATGAATTCGGCTTTTTGCTGTTCTGTATTATAATTCCCCTGTTCCGGCCAGTCAATATTATCCACGGTTGCAATCCA
>DHWT01000177.1 GCA_002413325.1 Chitinophagaceae bacterium UBA5175
GGTTTCAGTCCTTTGGACAAACATAAAGCACTGTAACCCAGAAAAGTACCAATTTCAAGAATATAGGCGGGGTTTAATAAAAGACTGATCATTTCGAGGAATTTACCCTGTAAAGTCCCACTCAGCATATGCCCGTGCGGGCGGGTCCGGGTCCGGGTTTCAATCTCATTCAGCTGGGAATCTTCCTGGGGAGTATATTTTTCAGCATAAGCCTGTGCCAATGGGTGAATCAAATCCATTCGCAAATTTAAGGCTTTGGACTTTGGGCCCTGCTGATAAGAAGTAATCCGACAAACGTAAAGAATCCGTTGATCAGCAAAAGCTCCAGGCCGATTTTAAAATGACCGAACAGGTATTGCTGGTACGTATCCAGGAAATAACAGAGGATGGGCGAAAGGATACAAACCAGGGGTACCCATGCATGACGCAGGCTGCGGCGTGTTAGAATGGAAAAAGAAAAAAGGCCGAGCAGGGGACCGTATGTATAGGCAGCCACTTTGAGAATGACACCAATCATACTGTCGCTCGAAATCCATTTGTATATTAAAACAAAAATGAGAAAGATGAATATAAAAACCAGGTGAACATGCTGACGTATTTTTTTTCTGCTGGCTTCATCCAGTTTCTGATTCCTGTTGATGCCCAGGATATCTATGCAGAAAGAGGCCGTGAGCGCGGTAATCGCACCGTCGGAACTTGGAAACAGGGCGGAGATCAGCGCAATGATAAAAATGATGGATATAAAATGCGGCATATGATGCAGCGCGAGTTCGGGGAATAAATGGTCCCCCGTAACCGGAAGATTTTCTGAAACAGCCAGCAGCTGTAATAAACCACCCAGGAAGAGAAAAAGAAAAATCACCACCAGCATGATGAATCCGAGTACCACCATATTTTTCCGGGAATCTTTCAGAGTTTTCACGGAAATGCTTTTCTGCATCATTTCCTGGTCCATGCCCGTCATCGTTACTGTAATAAACATGCCTGCGATGATCTGTTTGGCGAAAAACAATCTGCTGTCAGGGTCTGTAAAAAAGATTTTGGAATACCCTTTCACGTGCATGGCCTGCATGGCTGCCGGCAGATTCAGGTTCAGGTGATATAAAATATAGAGGACGCATATTACCATGCCGCCAAGCATGCAGCTGGTTTGAAGGGTGTCGGTCCACACAATGGTTTTCACACCGCCTTCATAGGTATACAGCAGAATCATCAGCAGGATGACCAGCGTAGTCAGCCAGAAAGGAACATGAAAACCGGAAAGTATGGCGTCCTGTAAAATATTGACGACCAGGTACAATCGGGCCGTGGCGCCCAGCACCCGCGAAAGTATGAAAAAGGCGGCGCCGGTTTTATAGGAGCTGAACCCCAGCCTTTCATCCAGGTAATTATATATGGACGTGAGGTGAATGCGGTAATAGAGCGGAAGTAATACGTAGGCTATCAGGAGGTAACCGAGGAAATAGCCCAGGGTAATCTGGAAATACGAAAAGGAATCTTTCGAAACGGCGCCCGGTACACTCACGAAAGTAACGCCGGAAAGGGAAGTGCCGATCATGCCAAAAGCCACGAGCATCCAGTTTGAATTCCGGTTACCGATAAAAAAGGACTCATTGTCGGATCCCCTCGAAGTGCGGTAAGCCACTATAAGCAGCAACATGAAATAAGCGAGTACAATCGAGAATAGTAATAAGGGAGACATGCCTGGATGTGAAATTAGTGATTGAAAATTAGGAAATACAATATTAAATTTTCAATTTTAATTACACCAATGGGAACATTTTATGAATCTTGAGTCTGTAGCCGTTTTTTGTGGTTCCCACAGTGGAAAAAACCCTGTATTCACCCAGCACGTTAAAGAGCTTGGCAAACTGCTTACCATGCTCAAAGTGAAACTCGTGTATGGAGGCGGACAAAAAGGGTTAATGGGTACCCTTGCTGATTCGGTACTTGAACAGGAAGGCCATATCATGGGCATTATCCCTGAATTACTCATCGAATGGGAAGTGCAACATAAGGGGCTCTCAGAACTAGCCATAGTTCCTGATATGCATGCCCGTAAGAAAATGATATATGACCGCTGCGATGCAGTAATCGTGCTGCCCGGTGGTTTCGGCACCATGGATGAGTTGTTTGAGATCCTGACCTGGAACCAGCTGAAGATTCACAGTAAAAAAATTTATATCCTCAATTCAGACGGATTTTATAACCACCTTCAAAAACATATGCTTCTGATGGAGAAAGAGGGATTCATCCATTCCGATCAGTCTGAATCTGTTTTTTTCTGCACGACGCCGATTGAGCTGTTTAATAAAATAAGCTGATTTTTTTGTGCAAAAGCGCAAAGCATGGGGCTTTTTAGTTGACGGATGACGGATGACGGTTGATGGTTGACGGATGATTTTTCCAGACTTAAACTACGAATAGCGTTAAGCAGTAAACAATCGGTTTCATACTGCCGGCCGGGGGGATTAAAATCCAATATTATACCCAAATCCGTAAACAGCCTGGTGGTAATAAGGCGACCAGATATTTTGAAGTACATCATACATCACACTGATCGTAATCGCACCGTTGGGCCCCGTTGGAATTGCAGCTCCTCCGCCAAGCAAGATGGAGGGAACAAACTGAGTGGGAATTTTATATGTTGGCAGATTCTGGTTGTTATTATAAGGAGACTGCGTACCCCATATATAATTCAGTTCCGGCTGCACCTGTAGGAATAACTGCTGGATGGGGTAGACCCTGCCGAAGAGGCTCATGCCGGCATAACTCTGCTTGTAGTTATAATACCCGTCATTATACCCGTAATAGGAATAATTGATGCCGGCACCCGCGGCAAACACCGGTGAAAAATGATAGCCGACCTGTGGCGAGACATTTATGATCGTATAGGTGCCGAAAGCCAAGCCCAGGGTTCCGCCTACAAATAATTTAGATTTGTCAAATCCCTTTGTTTCTGAATCCTGAGCCTGGGCGCCGTGCATCAGGCCCATCCCGATCATCACCAAACCGAATATTTTCTTCATAAAATTTAATTAGGTTATGAGGTATGTTAATTTTTAAATGAAGGACAAAGTGACTGATGACGGTCACCATTATAATCTGAATAATAACCCGGACGTATAACCGAAAATTCCCAGGCCCCGTTGCCATTATTATACTGTTTGAGCGAAGATGTGGTAACATCGTAGGTGAACATCAACTGTATATTTTTATAAATGAATCCAACCATGGGGATGATTGCATCGCCGGGCCGGTAATAGAGGCCGCCGACCACTTGCTGATCTCCGTCGCCTGATAAATTATACTGCAGGTTGAATCCGGCCACCAGTTCGTGTGCGTCGGCCTGCTGGGTATAGTATGCCATCGGATTGAAGATGACCATATCACTCGTTTTAAAACTTCCATTGAGAAACCCGATAAAACGGGGCTGGATCCGGTTATCGTATCCCACCGGATCGGTGTTGAAAAAAGTTTCCCTGGCCTGGTTAATATGCTGCACCGAGAAACCGGCATTCAGGTAAGTTTTATCATCCGGGAAATAAGCATAGTTCATACCCACCTGCATATCGAAATAATTGATATTGGGATTATCAATATAAACGGATGTGGGTACATTGGTATCGAAAAACTTACCGTCGAACTGGTCCGGAAATTTCAGGTTGGCATTATTGATCTGCTTGTTCACCCATCCGGTATTAAAACCAATGGATAATAAGCTGGAATAACCAAGCATCTGGTGATAGGCTATCGAGGCATATATATCTGTGGTGCTGAGACTGCCAGCTCCTGCCACATCCCGCAGGATGGCGCCCCCGAGGCCCATCCAGCCTGACTGGATCCGGTTGCGAAAAACCTGGGCATCTCCCCAGATGCTCATGGTTTTATAGGGTTGGGACATCACGGACGACCATTGGTTCCGGTAATTGGCTCCCAGGCGGTAATCAGCATCCGGTATGAAACCTGTATTTGCGGGATTGGTAAGCAGGGGTTCGTTAAACCATTGTGAAAAATGAAGATCCTGGGCTTTTAAGGTTAAGCCCGCCGCCTGAATAAGAACAATCAATAAAAGATTTCGCGTCCGCATCATCGGTACAGAGTTTCTTGAAAGGCACTATAAAGATACATGTTACCTTATTAACGTGATATCTCCCTTCCTGGTTGTTTTCGTGCCGTCGTCAAAACTGGCATCCAGTGTGTAAGCGTAAACACCCATTGGTTGCGGAACACCATTGAAGGTTCCGTCCCATCCCTGGCTTTGCGTATTCGACTGAAAAACAAGTTGCCCGTAACGGTTATAAATCTTCCAATTCATACGGATGATACCAAATCCTTTTACTGTGATGATGCTGTTTTCTCCAAACCGGCCCGGAGTAAAGGCATTGGGAACATCAATGAGGGCATTGGTCAGCGACTGTATATCCTGACAGGCCGTATCCGCACATTCGTATGGATTGTATGCGATCAGGCAGGCATTGAATATTCCGGTATAGGGGTATTGGTGAATAACCGTATCGGCAGATTGTTTATCTGTTGAATCTCCGTCGCCAAACAACCAGGTATAATGCGATGCGCCCGATGAATAATTATGAAAAACGGTGGGCACATTATATTCGGCCGGCTGGGGAGTGTTGTTGAATGCCGCTTTGGGTTTTGCGTGCACCTGGATCGTTTGGGTAGTTGAGTCACGCAGGTTACAGGTACCGCTGTCCACTGCAGTCAAATGAATCGTATAGGTCCCGGTATCCGTATATAAATGGGTTGGATTTGCTTCCTGCGATGTAGTTCCATCCCCGAAATCCCAAAAAAACTGCTGACCTGCCAGCGAGGTATTGTTGAAAGAGGCATTGTAAGGTGCACAGCCATCGCCGGCTGTAAACTGGGCTTTTACCAGGGGTGCCACCCGCAAAGTATCGGTCAGACTATCCGGGTAATTACAATAACTCGTGTCATTTAAAACCAGCCGGACCATATAAGTGCCGGTGCCGGCATAGGCATGGGTAACACTACCCGGCGGATTGGGAGCTGTTATACGGTTGCCATCCCCAAAATCCAAGGTAAAATCTCCCGGCTGGAAAGGCTTGCTGGGTGGCGGAATGGATTTGTTGGTGAATATAAAATTGAGCGACTGGCAGGGAGGGAGTTTGGTAATGTCAAAATCCAGAATGGCCCGGTCGGTCCGCACACGGATATTCAGGTAACCGGTATCTGCCACATTGCAGGTATTTGAATCAATGGCTATCAATCGTACCCGGAAAGTTCCGGTGGTCAAATAGGTATGCCATACCTGGTAGCTTGTAATGGAAGTATCGGGTGAGCCGTCCCCAAAACGCCAGATATATTTTTTTGCAGTATGTGCCGTATCTGTAAAAAGAACCTGCAGGGGAACGCAGCCTGAACTGTCGTAACGTCCATCGATGATAGCGCGGGGATCGGCAGAAACCCCTGCAAAATTAAATGCGATTTTTATGGCTGCCAGGTTACAGCCCGCTCCGCCTGTCCCATTCCTGGGAGACCAGACGCCGGGTGAGGTTGGAAACGGGGTGAGGCTGCGGTCACCGCAATTCGCACAGATGGCCTGGTAAATTATCCCGTTATGGTCGTACCGGCTGGTTCCCCCATCCACGTGTTCGCTGATACTAACCGGTCCGTCATTTTGACCATAATAGGTAGCATAAAGCAGGGCGGATGCGTTTTTCTGTATAACAATAAAATAGAAGTCCCTGTTATCAGTGATTTTTTTAATCGCATTAGCTGAAACCGGCATTCCGGCTGTGCCCGCGAGCCCATAGGGATCCGACCCGGCATACAACCAGCCCCCCCATCCGGATACATATACATTTTCGCAGCGGTCTACCAGGAAAGCAACCGGAGAAATATTGGGATTGGGTGCGGCAGAACCAAACGTGGTGGAATACACATAATCCGAAAGATCCGGTTTCAGTTTCGCAACAAACTGCTTTGCCCCGGGATTGATAAAACCCACATTGGACGTTGTTTTCCAGTTGCCGGTTGTTGAGCCCATGATATACGGGAAGCCGAGTTTATCAAAATCGATACCATAAATCGCATCGAAACCTGAAGTGCCTAAATAAGTTGTTTTTTTTAAGGTGCTGCCATCATTGCTGATTATGGATATATATCCGTCGCATATCCCGCCGGCACCGGCGGGCTGGATTACACCTGTTTTATCTCCGGGCATGTCCGTACTCGTGGTGGCACCCGCTACATAGATATCGCCGTTGTTCGGATTGAGTTTTAAAACAAAACAGGCGTCTTCGCCTGAACCGCCCAGGAAGCTTGCAAATAACAGCGATTTGCAATCCGGGGAAAGTTTAACCAGCACCCCATCCTGTTTCCCACCACCGAATGTTGTCTGAAATGCGCCGGGCGTAATGGGAAAATCATTTTTGGAACGGGTGCAGGACGCTATATAAATATTATTTGCTCCGTCCAGGATCACTTCGCTGCGTGAATCGTCACCATAATTTTTTATCAGGGAATTGGCAACGTCGTGCGGACCGTTTTCCTGGTTCAGCTGGTCTTCAATATTTACAGCATCATAGGCGGATCCCCCGATGCGTGCAGACCCGATTATATTTGTGCCACTTGCATTCAACTTTACCACAAACATTTCACAACCGCCGGGCTGGCCAAAAAAACTTTGAAACGGGAAATCGGCAGAATAGGTGCGGCCCATGACCACCAGGTTCCCCTGGGGATCGGAAAACATGCTGTGCGGGCATTCCTCGGCGGCTCCGCCAATATAAGTGGCAAACAGCCGGGTCCGGCCGTTGCTGCTGAATTTCATAATGCCCACATCGTTTATGCCTCCCTGGAAATTAGATTCAAAAGCTCCTGTTGAAACGGGGAAACCGTCGCCGAAAACAATACCGCCTGCAAAAAAAGTACCGTCGGGCCCGGGCGTTGCCGTGAAACCCCAGTTGGATGCTTTGCTGCCGGTAAATGTGGAGAATACCAGGGTCGGATCAATAATCAGTACCCGGCTCCTGTTATAATGCCTGATATCAAAGCGCACCACCCGGTCTTTCGAAACCCGGTATTTCACCTGAACCGCTTCCCTTCCATCGTCGCCAGCCTGATACGAGTTGGGTTGCATTTCCTTAACGTCCCCTACAGAGGTTTTTAATATTAAGCGGTTATTGGTAACTGTTAGTCCGTCCAGCCCTTCATACTGAATGGCAATTTTCCCCGGATCAGCACCCGGATGAACAATGAGGTCATATTTCAGATGCCCGTTATCGGTATAATACCGGAGGTCAATGCCCGGATAAATATTTTTATAGGTCACTCCCTGAAATATGCGGCAGTTCCGGGCCCATTTGGTGGAATCGTTCCCGATAAAATAATTATTGTATGTGTCCAGGGGTTTATCCGGGATGATCTCCGTGGCTTCATTCATATTCAGGAAATTCACGGAATAGGCATGGGAGCGGAGTGCAGCCGGTCTTCCTGAAAAACTTCTTTGTAAGGCCGGAAGCCCTGCGGAATCAGAACGGATTACTCCGGCATGCGAGGCGTTTACGGCTGCCAGTTCCTGTTCATTATGCAGTACAACCCGGATACCTCTTTTATGAAAAAATAAACTGCCATTGCCAATATCCGCTTTCAACAGGGCACGCGTGTCCCATTGTCCCTTATTTTCAATAAATTCCAGGTTCGATGATTCTGTTTGCGCAGAAACCCGGATGAAAGCAATTGTGAAAACAAAAAGCAAAAAATGGCGCAGTTTGAACAAGCTGATTTTATTATAATGTACAAAAATGCAGGGTTCAATAAAATGAAAATTGTCAGAAATTCTTAACCTATCTGAACGCCTGATACCTAACGCTGAACCGTTAACGAAATGACCCGGAACCCCGGATTTCCTCCTCATCTTATAAGCGTTATATCTCCCGTTCTCCGGGTTTTTGTTCCGTCAAAAAAAGTCGCATCGAGTGTATACGCATATACAGCCATGGGTTGGGCAGTACCTTTATATGTTCCATCCCATCCAACGGACGGGTCGTTCGTTTCAAAAACAACCTGCCCCCAGCGGTTATAAATTTTCCAGTCCATCACCGAAATTCCAAAACCCCTTACCATAATAATACTGTTTTGTCCGAACCTTCCCGGCGTGAATGCATTGGGAACATCCAGCAAGGGGTTGACCAGACTCTCTACCGGATGGCATACCGTATCCGTGCATCCGAACTGGTTGATCGCAATAAGGCAGGCATTGAATGTATTTGTTGCCTGGTATTGGTGGATAACTGTATCTGCGGAATTTTTCTGAGCGGAATCCCCGTCCCCGAAAAGCCATACATAATGCGTGGCACCGGTGGAATTATTATAAAATACCGTGGGTGTATTGTATACGGCTGGTACCGGCTGGGTGGTAAAATCAGCTTTGGGTTTAGGGTAGACATGGACGGTATGTGTCACCGAGTCCCGGATATTGCAGGTATTGGAATCGATAACCAGCAGTGAAATGGTATAGGTTCCGGTATCCGGGTATACATGCACCGGGTTCATGTCGGTGGACGTATTTCCGTCTCCGAAATTCCAGAAAAAACTCAGGCCTGCCAGGGAGGTATTATTGAATACGGCATTATAAGGGGCACATCCGTCAGGAACTGCAAATTGTGCTTTCACCACCGGGGATACCCGCAAGGTCTGGGTGGCAGTATCCGGATTGTTACAATAGTTAGTATCTGATAAGATCAGCAATACCTGGTAGGTCCCGGAGGCTGCATAGGAATGGGTGACAGGACTGATTCCCGGAGCCTGGGTTCCATCTCCAAAGTCCCAAATAAATGAACCGGGCATGAACGGCTTTCCCGCAGGTGGTGTGGAAATATTGGTAAACAGGAATTTGAGTGAATCGCAGGGGGGCAATTTTCCGATATCAAAATTAAGCAGGGCCTTATCCGTCCGCACCCGGATCCGCAGGTAAGCCGTATCGCGGATATTGCAGGTGCTGGAATCTACCGCGATCAGCCGCACGGTGAAGGTCCCGGTTGCCAGATACGTATGTACTACCTGGAATGCCGCAGTGGTCGTATCCGGTGAACCGTCCCCGAAACTCCAGATATATGATTTGGCATTATGCACCGTGTCTTTGAAAAGTACATCCAGGGGTACACAGCCGGAACTGTCATAACGGCCATTAATTAACGAACGCGGGTCCGCCACCACACCGGCAAAATCAAATGCGATCTTTACTGCGGCAAGGTTACAGCCATTAATACCGGTTCCGTTCCTGGGTGCCCATACGTTCGGCGTCGTTGGGAAATTCGCTCCCCCGTAACAATTGGCGCATATGGCCTGGTAAATAATACCTTGTTTATCATAACGGCTGGTTCCTCCGTCCACATGATCCCCCAGGCCTCCGGTTTGTCCGAAAAAACTTCCGTACAACTGGCTGGCCGCATCCTTTTTCAGGACAAAAAAATAGAAATCATCTCCGTCAGTGGTTTTTTTAATTGCATTGGGTGTAACGGACAATCCGGTCGTTGTCGAATTGTTATAAATAGCCTTATTAACCGTTCCTTCTGTTTCTATTCCACCGCCCCATCCGGCCACATACACATTTTCGCAGCGGTCAACCAGGAATGCGGTCGGGGAAATATCCGGATAAACAGCACCTTTTCCAAATGTGGTGGAATAAATAAAATTTGAAATATCCGGCCGCAGTTTAGCAATGAACTGTTTGCCATTGGCCTGGCTGAAAGTAGCATTGATCACGGGCCAGGCACCTGTGGTCGTGCCCATGATATAGGGATAACCGTTATTGTCAAACTGTACACCGTATAATACTTCCGTACCGCTGGTTCCCAGGTAAGAGGTCCTGACCAGGGTTCCGCCGTCGTTGCTGACAATGGATAAAAACCCGTCAATGCCACCCTTATTTGTACTTGAAATAACAGGACCGCTCCCGGTACCGCTGAGATTGGTGCTGGATGTGCCGCCTGCGATATACACTTCGTTTGTTGTGGGATTCAATGCCAGTGCAAAAGCGGCATCATCCTTATTCCCTCCCAGGTAGCTGCTGGCAAGTATAGTACCCAGATCCGGCGAGGTTTTAATAAATACCCCGTCCTGGGATCCGCCGATGGTTTTCTGAAAGGCATTGGCAGTAGTCGGAAAATCAGATGAAGAGGTACAGGAAGCCAGGTATACATTCCCCGCATTATCGAGGATCACTTCACTTCTGCCGTCATCCCCGTAATTTAACCGCAGGGAATTCTGTCCCATGGGAACAATATTACTGGAATATTTGGGCGCAATATTCACACCGTCATTGCGGCTCCCTCCGATGATCCGGGATCCGATCAGTCCCGTACCGCTGGCATTCAGTTTGGTCAGGATGATATCATATCCGCCTTTTAAAACATCTTTTGCCCCGGTACTGTTTACATTCGGATAGTCAAATGAACTGGTTCTGCCGGCAATTACCAGGTTCCCCGCCTGGTCGGCTACCAGGCTATGGGGCTGCTCGTTTCCGCTTCCGCCCAGGTAAGTGGCATATAAACGGTTTACTCCGTTGGCACTGAATTTCAGAATGGTGATATCATACTGGTAAGATCCGTCTGAATTGTCGCCACCTTTGAAAACCGTCTGGTAGGCGCCGGGACTGAATAGAAAGCCACTACCTGAGTTGAAAGAATTCAGCGTAATGCTTCCTGAATAGAAATTACCGCTTTCATCGTAGGTTGCGGTATATCCCCAATTGTCAGAATGCGAACCGGTAAAACTGGAGAAAATCAGTGTGGGGTCAATGATCAGTGTAGCAGAAGGTGAATAATTGCTTACCTGGAAACGCACGGTATTATCGGGACCAGCTTTATACGTGCATTCCAGATCCCTGTTGCCTTCTTCGGAATACTGGTATGTATGCGGTATCATTTCTTTCACATCTCCTAAGGACGTGTGAACGGTGATCTGTCCCTTCCGGACGATCAGTTTATCCGCCCCCTTATATTTCAGGACGATATTGTCAGGATTACCTCCCGGATGCACAATCAGGTCGTATTTCAACTGGTTATTGTCAGTATAATAACGTAAATCAATATGCGGGTAAATATCTTTATAAATGATGGCCTGGTAGATTTTGCAATGGGATTTCCATTTTGAAGAATCGTTTCCGATAAAATAATTATTATAGGTATCCAGCGGTTTGTCTCCGGAAATTTCCGCATGCTCTGAGCTGTTCAGAAATTCAACCTGGTAAACATGGGCGTGCATCAGCAGGCTGGGATTCGACGGACCTCCCGGGTTATCTTTTCCTGCATTTTCCGGGTATCGGTCCGGAGGCAGGGCCTCGGACAGGGTAGCGGTGCCGCCGGATTTATCCAAAACGGACGTACTGTTTTTATTACTGGAGGTATTTACGGATGAAGTAAATCCGTGCAGATATTGTCTTAAGGCCTCCATGTCGGTTGGACTTTCCAGATAAACAGTGAACCCGTGTTTCTGTAAAAAGAACGTGGTATTGGGCATTTCCGCCCTGTACCGGATGGAATGGTCCCATTGTCCTTTGTTTTCCGTAAACTCCAGATTGCCCAGTCCTGTTTGGGCACGAAGGAAGGATGAAAGGAACGTGCATAAACCAAAAAATATGAATAAGGATTTTTTCAATATCAGGTTTTTTCGAAATGAATTAAGAAATCCTGCTCCAGGGTGTTTTGCCTTTTTCCTGCAACAGCTGGCGGCGCAGGGCTGTATGGCCGGGCTCTTCCAGTTCCGGATCCTTTGCCAGCAGATTTTTTGCAGTTTCTATAGCCTGATGCAGTATTTCCCGGTCCTGCACAATATCTGCCAGCTTAAAATCCAGTAACCCGCTTTGCCTGGTTCCTGCAATATCTCCCGGCCCCCGAAGTTCCATATCTTTTTCCGCAATACGGAATCCATCCGTTGTTTCACACAGGATCCGCACCCGCTCCCGGGCATCGGTTCCCAGCCTGCTTCCCGTCAGCAGGATGCAATAGCTCTGGTCGGCACCCCTGCCCACCCGGCCCCGTAACTGGTGCAGTTGGGAAAGCCCGAATTTTTCAGCACTTTCAACAACCATTACGTTGGCATTGGAAATATGAACTCCTACTTCTATAACGGTGGTTGCAACCATGATCTGCGTATCCCCTGAAACAAATCGTTTCATATTGGTTTCCCTGACCTCCTGTTTCTGCCTTCCGTGTACCATACTGATATAATATGCCGGTTCCGGAAAATAAGCTTTAACGTTTTCATAACCCTTCATCAGGTTCTCATAGTCGAGCTTTTCAGATTCTTCGATCAGGGGAAAGATGATATAGGCCTGCCGCCCTTTTTTTATCTCTTCCTTTATGAAATCCATCACATTAGGCCGGTTATATTCATAACGCTGCACCGTTCTGACGGGTTGCCTGCCAGGCGGTAACTCATCAATTACGCTGTAGTCCAGGTCGTTATAAGCCGTCATGGCCAGGGTGCGGGGAATGGGGGTGGCCGTCATAACCAGCACGTGGGGCGGGATGCTGGCTTTTTTCCAGATCCTCGCCCGCTGGGCCACACCAAAACGATGCTGTTCGTCGATAATGGCCAATCCAAGATTTTTAAACAGGACCGGGTCTTCCAGTATGGCATGGGTGCCGATCAGGATATCTGCCGAACCACTGGCAAGCTCTTCCAGGATTTTTTTCCGGGCAGCCGCTTTCACGGATCCCGTCAGGAGCCTGACGGTGACCGGTAAATCCTGAAGCATTCTGGTAAAATGAAGGGCGTGTTGATTACTTAGTATTTCGGTAGGCGCCACCAGGCAGCTCTGAAAGCCGTTATCAGCAGCCAGCAGCATGGACAGCAGGGCCACCATGGTTTTACCGCTGCCCACATCTCCCTGTAAAAGCCGGTTCATCTGGTGCCCGGTGGCCGTATCCTGCCTGATTTCCCTTATTACCCTTTTCTGGGCTCCCGTCAGCTCAAAAGGAAGGGCCTTCGAATAGAAATCATGAAAGAGCCGGCCGACCTGGCTGAATATTACGCCGCGGGACTGTTTTTGTCGTTGTGTTTTGATCATTCCGGTCCTCACCTGATTCAAAAAAAACTCTTCAAATTTCAGCCGGAAAACGGCCTGCTGATATACCGGGGCTGCCGGAGGGAAATGAATAGACTGAAAAGACCGGAATCGGGATATCAGGCCCAATTGCAGGCATATTTCCGCCGGTATAAACTCTGGCAGGTCTTTTTCCTTCAATTGCGAAAGCAACTGTTGGGTGAGTCTGGCAATTTGCCGCCCGCCCAGGGACCTGGCTTTTAATTTTTCTGTACTCGGATAAAAAGGCTGTAAGGGGGAGGCATCTCCCTTTAATTCATCAAATCCTTCAATTTCCGGGTGGGTAAGCTGCGGTTCACCGTTATAAAACCCAATTCTTCCGTATGCCCGGTACCTGAAACCGGGATTCAGATTCTTTTCCATCCAGGAGATCCCCTGGAACCAGACCAGCTGAAGGGAACCTGTTGCATCCTTAAGGGTTGTGACCAGTCTTTTTGATTTTCCTTCTCCCAGTATCTGTAAGGAACCCAGGAAACCTGCTACCAGGATAAATTCAGTTGTAGCGGAAATATCAGCAATAGCGGAAACACGGGATTTATCCAGGTGCCGGTAAGGGTACAATTCCAGCAGGTCCCTGAATGTATCTATACCCAGTTCCCTGCGTAAAATCGCAGCCCGCTGCGGTCCAACACCTTTCAGGTACTCGATCGGGCTTGCTAATATCTCCGGGGAATTCCTGCTCATCAAGGAAAACAAAATTAACCCAAATCTGCTTCCGGTTTCACCGGCATATTGTGGAAAACAGATTATGGTTGTATATTAACACCAGTTTTTCCCGAATGAAATATTACATTAAGCTGCTGAGACCCAAGGACTGGGCAAAAAATCTTTTTTTAATCGTTCCCTCTTTTTTTGCAGGACAGTTTTTTGTCTCCTCCCGGGTTCCCCATATTCTGGAAGGCTTTTTGGCCTTTTGTTTTTTCGCGTCCGGTATTTATATCATCAACGATTACCGGGATATAGAAGAAGATCGCAAACACCCGGTAAAAAGCAAACGCCCGCTGGCTTCGGGCAAGGTTAAAAAACCGGTGGCTTTAATCATCTGTATCGTCCTGCTGATCTTCGGGAGTTTCATGGGTTATCTGGCAGACACGCATTTTCTTTTCCTTTTTATCCTGGGCCTTTATTTTCTAATCAACATGTCTTATTCCTTCGGGCTTAAAAATTTTGCCATTCTCGATATCCTGATACTTTCTTCCGGGTTCGTGCTTCGTGTTAAAGGCGGGGCGGTTATATCTAAAGTGGACACCTCCGAATGGCTGATCATCATGACTTTCCTGCTGTCTCTTTTTATGGCTATCGCCAAGAGAAGGGACGACCTGCTGCTAAAAGGTACAACGGGAACAGATATGCGTAAATCGATGAGCGGATACAACCTGGATTTTCTCAATACCCTGCTCGGATTATCGAGCGCCATCATTATTGTTGCTTATATTAATTATACGGTTTCACCCCTTACGGTCATGCGGCTGGGTACAGACCGTTTATATTATTCCAGCCTGTTTGTTATTGCAGGCCTGATGCGTTACCTCCAGATCACGTTTGTATTAAAAAAATCAGGCTCTCCGACAGAGATCCTGTATAAAGACCATTTCATACAGGTTACGCTTGCCTTATGGGTTTTCAGCATATATGTGATTTTATATTTACGGGACGTAACCATTTTCAAAAGATGAAAAAGCAAATTGCCAATTGGGGTAATTACCCGGTCATAGAAGCCAATGAAGAATATTTTTCATTTCCTGACCGGCTCCGGGAGTTGATTTTAAAAGAGAATGGCTTTATTCCGCGTGGCAATGGACGTTGTTACGGAGATGCATCCCTGGCCAAAACCACCATTTCCACACTCAAATTCGACAAGATCCTTTCTTTCGACAGGCAGGCCGGTATTTTTGAATGTCAGAGCGGACTCACCCTCGACCGGATTCTGGACGTGATCGTACCCTCCGGATGGTTCCTTCCGGTAACACCCGGCACCAAATTTATCACCGTGGGAGGAGCTGTTGCCAGCGACGTGCATGGAAAAAATCACCATATTGACGGTTCCTTTTCTAACCATGTACTGGAAATGGATATCGTACTGGCATCCGGAGAAACCATTTCCTGTACACCTGGAATCCATGGCGACTTATTCGAAGCTACCTGCGGGGGCATGGGATTAACCGGTGTGATCAGCCGTGTAACATTCCGGCTGAAGCCAATAGAAACTTCCTTCATCCGGCAAAAACAGGTCAAGGCCGGGAACCTGGAAGAACTGATCCGGCTTTTTGAAGAATACCGGGAGTACACCTATTCTGTGGCCTGGATCGATTGCCTGAAAAAGGGCCCTCATTTCGGGAGAAGTATACTGATGCTCGGGGAGCACGCCGGGGTAAAGGAACTGGACCCCAAACGACAAAATGATCCCCTGCAGCTACCCAAAAAAAAACAGGTCAATTTTCCTTTTAACCTGCCTTCCTGGGTGCTGAATCCCTTTAGCGTACGGGCATTCAATTTCCTTTTTTACTCCAAAAATTTTAAAAAGGAAATCAATAACGTAATTGGGTATGAACCCTTTTTCTATCCGCTGGATGCCATCCTGCACTGGAACCGCGGCTATGGTAAAAAAGGGTTTGTGCAATACCAGTTCGTGCTTCCCCTGGAATCAAAAAGGGGATTGGTTGAGATTCTGCACCGTATCAGTGATAAAGGTCTGGGTTCATTCCTTGCCGTACTGAAAGTATTCGGTAAACAGGAGAGTATCATATCTTTTCCTAAGGAAGGTTATACCCTGGCCCTTGATTTCCCGGTTAAACCCGGCCTCCTGGAATTCCTTGATGAGCTCGACCGGATTGTACTTCAATACGGGGGCCGGTTATATATGTCGAAGGATGCCCGCATGAAACCTGAAATCCTGCAGCACGGGTACCCCGACCTGGAAAAATTTAAGGATATTGTCAGGAAATATAACCCGGATGAAAAAATCCGTTCCATCCAGTCAGACAGGTTATTATTAACAACTAACTGATCTCCATGGCAACAATACTTATCCTCGGAGCCACCTCTGATATCGGGATGACCATAGCAAGGAAATTTGCATCCGGAAAATTCGATATTCTCCTGGCTGCCAGAAAACCGGAACAGCTCCAACCCCTCGAATCGGATATCCATATCCGTTATGGTGTTAACTGCAGGTCCGTGGCTTTCGATGCCCTGCAATATGGATCCCATTCGGAATTCTTCAGTTCCCTTCAGCCGAAACCGGATATCAGCATCTGTGTTTTCGGAATCCTCGATGATGAGGAACAGGCATTCAACGACTGGCATTTGACAGAAAGAATGATCCATACCAATTACACGGGGGGCGTTTCGATATTAAATGTGATCGCTAAATATTATATCGCCCGGAAAAAGGGAACCATTATCGGTATCAGTTCGGTGGCCGGCGACCGTGGACGTGCGAGTAAACTCATTTATGCAAGTGCCAAAGCCGCATTTACCACTTACCTGGCCGGCCTGCGCAATAAATGTTTTAAGGACCAGGTGCACGTGATGACCGTGCAACCGGGTTTCGTTTATACCAAAATGACTGAGAACCTACCCTTGCCAAAACTGATTACTTCCACACCTGAAGAAGTTGCAGACCTGATTTATAAAGCGTATCTTAAAAAGAAGAATATTATTTATGTAAAATGGTTTTGGAGATATATTATGCTTATCATACAGTGCATTCCGGAATTCCAGTTTAAAAAAATGAAGTTGTGAGTGGCAGAAAGATTGCTTTTTTTGATTTTGACGGTACCATAACTACAAAAGATACTTTGCTTGAAATCATTAAATTCCAGAAAGGCAGGGCCGCTTTTTATACCGGTTTTATGTTTCATGCCCCCTGGCTTGTTGCTTATAAGCTGAAACTTTTACCAAATGACCAGGCAAAACAGAAAATACTTTCTTATTTTTTTGCGGGCACACCGGAAGGTTTTTTCCAGGAGAAATGTGATTTGTTTGCAGAAAAAGTCCTTCCCGGGCTGATCCGCCCGGCAGCGAAAAAGGAAATCGACCTTCTGCGAACACGTGGTTTTGAAATCGCGGTTATTTCTGCCTCAGCCGGGAACTGGATCAGGAAATGGACCAACCGCCTTTCCCTGGATTTGGTCGCCACCCGGCTCGAAGTTAAAGATGGCTTGATCACCGGCAGAATTGATGGACAGAATTGCTATGGTGAGCAAAAAGTGGCCCGAATTCGGGAGCGTTGGAGACTGGCTGATTATGAAGAAATATACGTTTATGGGGATACATCAGGGGACAAACCTATGTTGGCCCTGGCAACGAAATCATTTTATAAGCCATTCAGAACGGCATGAATACGATTTATCTCTTAGGGCATATTCTTAGCTGGGCGGTATTCATATATTTCGCTGCCAACACACTCTATCTTTTAGTGATTGCCTTTTGCGGACGGTTCATCAGGGGAAAAAAATTCCTGCTGCAACATGATAAGTACCTGATTGCCGTGCTTATTCCCTGTATCCGGGAAGACCATATCATAGAGGATACGGCGCGTCATGCAATCTCACATGATTACCCGTTTTCCCGGTTTACAGTGACTGTTATAGCGGATAAATTACAACCTGAAACAGTGAAGGCATTAAAAGAAATTCCCGTGGATGTGCTGGAAGTGGACCTGAGCATGAAGTCACGCTCTCTGCATGCAGCCCTGGAATCTCCGGCTGTGGCTGATTCTGATATTGTAATGATCCTGGACGCAGACAATATCATGGCACCGGGCTGCCTTGAAAAAGTCAATGCCGCATTTCATGCCGGATTCCAGGCCGTGCAATGTCACCGCACGGCCAAGAATAAAAATACCCCGGTGGCCCTGCTTGATGCGATGAGCGAGGAGATCAATATCAACCTCTTTCGCCGGGGGCCGTCTTTAGCAGGCTTGTCAGCAGCACCTATCGGTTCCGGAATGGCTTTTAAAACGGGCCTGATCCGTGAAATTTTTTCATCAAAGGAGATCCTGAAAAACCCGGGCGAAGACCGGGAAATCGATATGCAGCTGATGCAGCGCAATATTAAAATGGAATTTCTGGATGATGCCTTTGTGTATGATGAGAAAGTAGCCAGTGTCGTTGTATTTGAAAAGCAGCGGGTACGCTGGCTGGAAGCCCAGGTAAACCATGTAAAACGCTTTTTTGATACAGATATGAAAAGGGCACAGAAAACGATTCTTTTCTATAATAAGTTCTTTCAGAATTTATTGCTTCCGCGGGTGCTGACCATGTTGGTATTTTGTATTATTATTATAATACTTCTGTTTCAGGTTATTTTGCAATTGCCCCTGCTGCAGCCTGATCCGCCGGTCTGGATTACCATGATGTGTCTGTATTTTTTAACCCTTTTCATTTCGATACCACTCAGTTTTTACAGCATGCGAACCCTGCTTGCATTGGGACACGTCCCCCTGCTCATGTTTTCCATGGTCCGCGCTGTATTCAAGATGAAAAAAAACCGGACGGAATTCATCCATACACCGAAGTCTTTCACTTCCGACGGAAATTAACCGGGGATCACTGGGCCGATTTGGCTGAATGGCTGAGGTTATAGCCAATCCCTTTCAGGAACATTTTCAAATGTTTCCGCTGCCCTTTTTTAAGGTAAGTGAATATGGCCTTGGGCAGGGCGAAAAAGGCAAAGAAAAGACTGAATACAATCAGGTGAAACGGGTCGCTGTTACGACGCATATACAGGATCCGGTTCCGTGTAAGATAATATGCTTTCAAAGGATTTTCCCTGCCGACCGACATGGATTCTTTATGGTAAATAATGGCTTCAGGCTGGTACCAGATCAGGTAACCGGCTTTCTGAATGCGGGCCGACCAGTCCCACTCTTCATAATACAGGAAAAATTTTTCCGGGAACATGCCGGTTTTTTCTATGACTGTTCTCCTTACCATCATCGCGCACCCATGGGCACCATAGGTGGGACCTGCGATATCATATTGACCGTTATCCGGTTCCAGGTCCCCGATGGCGGAAGTTCTTCCGGTAAAGGGATTCATCTTGCGGAAACCGGCATACTGGATGATCCGCCGGTCAGCGAAATATTTAATCTTTGGACAAACAACCCCGACATCCGGATTTTGAGAAAAGGGCTGGAGCAGGACATTTATAATGTCCGGGGTCAATTCCGTATCATTATTTACTATGAAAATAAAGTCTCCTTTTGCCTGCCGGATACCCCAGTTATTGCCCCCGGCAAATCCCAGGTTCTTATCACTCAACAATAAGCGGGTATTGGGATAATCCGCCGGGTTGAATACGGTTTCCGGATTCAGCCCGGATGCCATATCGCAAACGAGGATTTCGAAATTTTTGTAAAGAAGGGTCTTAACGGATTCCAAAAACGCCGCCGTAACCGGAGCCTGATTATAATTCAGGGTAATAATGGAAACCAGGCACTGCTTATCTCCTCCCAATGAATTCATTCCGGGAAGGTAATACTGAAAGCGGACCCGTGAAAGTTAAGTGCTGGATTTTTGAATCAATGCAGACGGAGTATTGGCCATGATCCAGAGATCGTACATAAAACTGTAATTGTTGGCATAGTCAATATCCAGGTTGATTCTTTCTTCGACTGACATGTCGCCCCGACCCCTTTTTTTAATCTGCCAGAGTCCGGTCATACCTGCCGGTGCAAGAAAACGTTGTGCAGACAGGTCTGTGGTCAACGTAGCCGCTTCATACAAAGGCAGGGGACGATTTCCAACCAGGGACATGTCTCCAAGCAATACATTCAGCAACTGGGGCAGTTCGTCCAGGCTCGAATTTCTAAGAAAGAGACCCACTCTGGTAACACGCGGGTCGTTATTGATTTTAAAGAAAGAAGGACCCTTTGCCTGGGATTCTGCGTATTGATTCAGATGTGAAAGTTCATTTATACGGAGATCTGCCCCGGCAAACATGGTTCTGAATTTATAGAAATCAAATATTTTATAACCGCGGCCGGCTCTTTTGGAAATATAAAAAATGGGCCCTTTGGATTCAATCCGGATTGCAAGTGCAATCAGGATAAACAGGGGAGTTAACAGCAGTAGGGCGGTTATTGAAACCAGAATGTCAAAAGTCCGTTTTAAAATTATGTGGATATTAACCGTTGGCACAACCAGCGCTTCATCTTCCCTGAGGCTGCTTTTCAATTCGTTGGCTTTCGATTTTACTTTATTCAAAAAGTGGACTTTGCCGACCAGTGCATTTTGTTCAGCCCCTTCAACATGAATGATGTCATCGGCCATCATATGCTTTTTATAAAGGCCCATTTCCATATCGCATAAATTTACGGAATCCACTATGAATGGAATGGTTGTGAATGCCGGGTTGCTGCGGAGATACTGAACAAAACTTTTCACTGCGGAAAAATCAAAAATCGATTCACAGATAATAACCTCGGGCAGCGCGTTTTTTTCCTGATCCAGCTGGCGTTTCAGCTCAGCGCGGGCGTTCCCGAGACTTTCGGAAGCATAACCCCGTTTGAATAATTTTACAAGTTTCTCAACGTTGGCAGAATTTTTGCCGATATAAAAAAATCCGTTGTAATTAATTAATGGACTTGCAGAAACCTCTTTTGCACGCAGGTTATACCTTACAAATGATTTTCCGTTGTAAGCGGTTTTGGGTAAAAATGTAAAATCCATAGTCAGGTTAAAGTTTAATTTTCATAAAGTACGTTTAGCAGGCGATTAAACTGCTTTCATTGGGTAATAGGTATCAAACGATTTATTTTCTATCATCTGTTGCACGGCATGAACCAGCTCTACCGGGTTAAACGGTTTCAGAAAATAATTTTGCACCTGGTAAGCGGCACATTTTTCTTCCGTTTCTTCAACACCGAGCCCGGAGAGCACCATCACCGGGATATTTTTATAAATACCACTGGACGACAATTGTTGTATGAGTTCCCAGTTTTCCAGGTCGGGTAACTGCGGATCGGCAATAATCAGGTGGGGAAAGTTTCTTTTCGACAACCAGTGCATAGCGGAACAACCATCAGGTACAGTAATCACCTGGTAAGATTTTCCAAGTACAGTTTGTAGTAAAAACCGGATCGCCTTACTATCATCTACGGCTAAAATCTGTTTTTTCATGGGCAGAAGTCATTAAAAAATTTAGACTCTGTTCCTCAGTAGGTTGGAATACTTTTTAGGTGGTTAAACATAAGGTATCAGCATCAAAGGATATATCCTGGATTTAAACTAGCATTCAGTATTAAAAAGTAAAAAATCAGCAATCGGGGATTTCAAGGATAGATGACTGATTATTTTCCCATTTTGGGATTAGAGAGACTTCAGAGGTATTGAACCGGACTTTTTGAAATTCTACGATAAAAGTAAGTGTTTTTCCTAAAGAACCAAATTATTAAAATGCTTTTTTTGGGATTTGGATTATATAAAATCATGACCTGAGCGGTTTTTAATGTTGGGAATGCCTGGCTGCTTTTTCCCATAGGGCAGTTTGTTTATTCCTGATAAACCGGTAAAAGCCCATAAATACTGACAAATTCATGAATAAGAAATAGTAAGGAATATAAAGCGCCTTTATTTTCAGATTCCGGCTGGCAAATAGATAGCCCGTTACTGCCATTGCATAAAATACGATCTGTGCGAGTAAAACTACTTGGTAAAAACCCGCTGCTTCATAATGAACCAGCAGGAAATTTGAAATAAAACATACAATCAGTGAAATGGGACATAACGTCCAACGGAGTACCCGGTGTGAAATATATTGAAAGGATAAAACGGGGTATCGCCGGAAATTAAAAAGGTTTTTCAGAATTCTCATGGCCTGAAAAGCGCCGGCCGCAATCCGGATTTTGCGTTTTTGCTCCTCTCGCATGGTGGCAGAGGCGGTTTCAACGGCAAATGCCCTGGGTTCATAACGGATCACATAACCTTCCATGCATATTTGCAGGGACTGTACGAAATCCTCGATAATCGTATCCTCGGCAGCTTCATGAAACAATTCGGTTTTTACTGAAAATAGTTCTCCAGCCGCCCCGACCACTGTATAGAATTCGGAATCCAGCTTTTTCAAAAGGGATTCATATTTCCAGTAAATACCCTCGCCGGCACCAGCTGCCATGTCTTTTTGTTTGGAAATGATTTTCTTCTCCCCCGCAACCCCTCCTACGCGGGGATCTATATAATGTTTAACAATTTCACGCACACAGGAGGTGTTGAGCAGGGTATTCGCATCACTGAAAATTACATACGGCGTTTCAACATATTTGATCGCCCGGTTCATGGCTGCCACCTTTCCCTTTCTTTCCGGCTGGTGCAGCAAAAGGATTTGACTGAATTCCCGGATGATCTCAGGTGTTCCGTCCGTGGATCCATCCGTGATAAAAATCATTCGTAGTTTACCTGTAGGATAGTCCAGTTCCAGGCTGTTCCGGATTTTCCGTTCAATAAAATCGGCTTCATTATACGCAGCAACTACCAGGGTGATTTCCGGTTCAAAATCCGGAACCGGCTGCAGGGTGGAATTCGAAGGAAAAAGCTTTTTCAGTTTCACCAGTAAATAAATCAGGATACCGTATCCGATATAGCAATAAAAAACAAGCAAAAAACTGAAAAAGAATAAAAATCTCAGCATCATCTGCAATTGGTAGGCCGCTAATTTAGAAGATTCAGCTGAAGGGGCGGCACTTAAAAAATATATTCTTAAAATTCATTCAACGATGCAAATCGGGACTGTTACCGGTATCTAATAAATTTTACTTTATGGAATTTATTATTATTTTTGACCCGTTTGGTTTATCATAATCAGCTGATTACCCGAATACAATATCATTATCTGTTATCCCGGCCTGAGTTTCCGGCCTGTTATTCTGAACGCATGAGCTACGGGAATCTCCAATAATCCATTTTTTTCCTTTCAAATTGAGTATCCTGGGAAGGACCGGTACGCTGATTGTCTCGTTAAAATGAAATTATAAAAGTCTTACCCATGGATATTATTTATCTTTTTAAAGTATTGGTCAGAAGGAGATGGACTATCCTGTTCTGCCTGGTACTGGGTCTCCTTGGAGGCATTATTTTCAGAATTATAATTCCCAGGGATTATATTTCCACCGCCCAATATTCCACGGGTTTTTCCCAGACGCAAAAGGTAAGCCTCCAGTTAACGGAGATTTTCGACGTGAACCAGATTGATTTCCGCATCAATAATGTAATCGAAACATTTAAATCGCCGATCGTCCTGGCTATGGTTTCATACGACCTGATGCTCCACGACCTGGATTCGCAACACCCTTTCAGGAATCTGGGAAATAAATACAAAGATGATACGGCCTTTAAAAATGCCGACCTGCCCAAGGCCCGGCTGATCCTAAGGGACCGGCTAAGTAACCTGAAATTATTATCCACTTACGACCCCCAGGATAAAATGGTCTGGAATCTGCTTAACTTATATGAATATGACGAGGAGAATATTCTTAAGAAACTTACGGTGGAAAGGGTGCCCAAAACGGATTACATCAACGTTTCCTTCAGTTCTGAAAATCCTGAACTTTCAGCCTATGTTGCCAACAAGATCGGAGTCAAGTTCAAGGAGTTTTTTAACTCCCTTACTTCCACCAATACCAAGGAATCCTTGTATAAACTGGACAGCCTGCGGGAAAGCAAACGCAGGGAAGTGGATACCCTGCGCAACCGACTCCAGCGATTCCGGGATAAGATCGGGACTCCCAATCCGGGGGATGCGGCGACCGCAGCCATGAGTGCCGTACAGGAACTGACTTCCTCCCTGACAGCCCAGCAGGCCAACCAGAATGATTACCGGCAACGACTCAACAGTATCAATGACCAGTTGCGTGATCTCAATGCAAATCCGGCGGCCATAACGGGTGGAAATTTCAGTAACCACGGCGATGAAATACTTGTACTGCGCCGGACCAATGAAGAGCTGGCTTCCAAACTGGCCCTGAAAGGGGGTGTGGATCAAAACCTTCAGAAACAGATTGATGACAATATCAATAAAATAAACCAGCTCAGCCGGGGAGGCAACTTACTGCCTTCTAATCCGGCAATGAAAGCGGCCGACCGGAAACAGGAGCTGATTAAGGAAAAACTAGACCTGCAAAGTGCCATAGCTTCAACAGCCGACAATATTGAAATGTATAAATCGCGGTTGGAGCAGTTCCGCAAGATTGCATTTTCCGGCGGTGGACAGGAGGTGGTTGCCAATGCCTACCAGAACGACCTGACCATTGCAGAAAAAGATCTCGAAAAATATAACAGTAGTATTTTTGCTTCGCAGGATATTGATGTTTCCCCGGACTTTAATTTTAAGCAGATCCTGCTGGGTCAGCCCCCGATCAAGCCGGAACCTGCCCGGGGCCTGTTAATTCTTTCGATTGCTGGGTTGTCCATGTTCTTCCTTTCCGTATTGTTTATCATCATCCTGGAAATTCTGGATTCAACTTTACGGACACCAACTATTTTCAAAAATGAAACCAGGCTGCCCGTTTTATCTTCGGTTGGTCATATTGAACTGGATAAAAAGTCATTACAGGAATATTTTGATTTCACCCCGCGCAGCGACAGGGAAGACAATAACATGTTCCTTATAGAAAACCTGCGCAAACTGCGTTATGAAATAGAGCGCAGCGGCAAACGCGTTATCCTGTTTACAAGCGCCAGGCCCCAGGAAGGTAAAACAACCATTCTGGAGTCCCTTGCACATACCTTCAGTATGAGTAAGAAAAAAGTACTACTCATCGATGCCAACTTCAGCAACAATACCCTGACCCGGGATTTTTCCGCAAAACCGACCCTGATCACTTTCAGCATGAAGGGGCCGGAAGGTGTTGAAAAGATCTGGAATATTACTACGGTTACCAAAATTGCCCATATTGACATGATCGGTTGTGCAGAAGGGAATTACACGCCTTCGGAAATCCTTCCCAAAAATAACGTGCTGGATCACCTGGACAAGCTGAAGCAACACTATGATTATATCCTGATAG
Source organism: Chitinophagaceae bacterium UBA5175 (assembly GCA_002413325.1). Taxonomy (GTDB): domain Bacteria; phylum Bacteroidota; class Bacteroidia; order Chitinophagales; family Chitinophagaceae; genus Puia. The sequence continues at coordinate 25,101 of DHWT01000177.1, forward strand.
AAGGAGCTGCGCTCAATACGCATGCAGACAGTAAGGAGCTTGCTGACTTTGTTGAAGGGCTGGTGATTGTTTTTTCGGCGAAGAATTCCCTTAGAGAGTCAGACAGGGAATCCATTGAATTCCTCAAAAATCAAAAGGGTAAATTTATAGGTGCTGTTTTGAATAATGTTGATGAACAGAACCTGGATCTCTGATCCTTCCAATTAAAAAATGCAGCACCGATACATAAAAAACAGGGATATCATTTTATTCAGTTTCCAGCCTTGGAATTCAGATATTGCCTTTAATTTTAAGGATATTTCGTATGAACTTGCCCGTTATAACCGGGTATTGTTCATTGACCGTGCACGCGACAGGAACACCGTTTTAAAAAGCCTGCTCTCTGGGAAATATCCCGGGCCGGTAAGCCTGCAGAACCTGGAACAGGTCCGGGATCGTTTATGGGTACTTCACCCGAAATCCCTGCTGGAATCAGGCAACTGGTCGCCGAATTATAAACTCTTTGATTTTTTCAACCGCATCAACAACCGCAGACTGGCAGCAGAAATAAAAAATGCGATCCGTTTACTGGATTTTGATAAAAGCCTCCTGATCATCGACAATGATTTTTTCAGGGGTTTGTACCTGCAGTCACTGCTACCGGTAAGGGAATCTATTTTTTATATCCGGGACTTTTTAACTATTCAGCCGTTTTTTAAAAAATTCGGCCCTCGCTGCGAAATGGAAATGATCCGGAAGGCGGGCCTCGTGGTAGCCAATTCAGCCTACCTCGCGAATTACGCAGGTCAATGGAATCCCAACAGCGTGGATATTGGCCAGGGTTGTAACCTGGAAGCTTTTATCGTGAAAGACCTGCCTGAACCCGGCGACATGAAGGCGATTCCCAGGCCCATTATAGGCTATTGCGGGGCCATTACTTCCCTGCGACTGGATGAGAACCTGCTTTTGCATATTTCCGCCTCCCTGCCGGATATGAGCCTCGTGCTGGTTGGTCCTGCTGACAGGGCATTTGTGAAAAGCAGGCTCCGGGCCAGGAAAAATGTTTATTTCCTGGGCGGTAAAAAACCTGAACAGACAGCCGCCTATATCCGTCATTTTACACTTTGCATAAACCCGCAGCTTGTCAATCCACTTACAATCGGAAATTATCCCAGGAAGATTGACGAATACCTGGCATCCGGCAAACCGGTTGTTGCCACGGCGACCCCGGCCATGGAAATGTTCCGGGAACACACACTTTTATGTAATACTGTGGAAGAATACATTACCAATATACGGAAACTGGTGGAAGAGCCGGTCTGGACATCACAGGCATTGCAGATCAGGCGAAGGGATTTTGCGCTGACACATACCTGGGAGCAATCGGTAGGCGCTATGGGAGATGCATTTTATTTTACAGGAAGAAAATACCATCCGGCCTGAACATGAAATATAACCGGGAAACAAATAAGAAACTTTATGAATTGATCACCATGGTGGTGATCACCCTGTTTCTCATATTTATTTTTTTTAAATTCCTGTATTTCTGAAACCATGGGTACCGGGACAAATTTTAAAAGTTCTTCAGTCAGGCAATGGTTGCAATATCATTTTCTTGATAAAAAACTCGATACCCGTTTCGGTTACCTTTTTTTATCGGGGATTGCTTTATTGCTGGTTTATGGCATCGTCGCATTTGATAAAAAGACCGGACCCATTGTACTTGCGGTGTTCGGTGGTTTACTACTTTGTATTGTAATGATGAAAAGCCGGTACTTTGGTCTTTATTTCCTGATTGCCTTTTCATCGGTTACCGTAACCATCGACAGACTGGTAGACCTTCCTCTGCCTTCCGGGACCCTGATCGAGTTCTTTACTTATCTCATGCTGCTGGGTTTGCTGCTGAATTATGAACAGAAAAGAAATATCGACGGCCGGTTCTGGACAAATCCGGTTACCCTGGTGCTGTATATTTTATTTGCATACTACCTGGTGGAATTATTCAATCCCGGAATGTTCAGCCCGCTGGGCTGGTTAAGTTTCTTTAGAAAACAACTCAGCTATTTCATATTTTATTATATATGTTATAGCCTCTTGAATTCGCGGGAAAGGATCATTTATTTTGTGCGATTCATGATTGCCCTGTCAACTGTTTTGGCTTTATATGCCTGTAAACAGCAATACTTTGGTTATGCAGGTTTCGAATTACGCTGGATCGGCACGGGGAACGGGTATACCCTTTTGTTTCAGGGCGGTATGCTGCGTAAGTTTTCAGTTTTTTCAGATCCGTCCACATCCGGTATTCTTTTTGCCGCCATCGCGGTTTTATGTGTCATATTGCTTTTCAGGAGCAGGGATAAGAAAGAAAAAAAATGGTTGGGCCTGGCACTGGCCATCAACCTGCTCGGTTACAGCTATTCAGGAACCCGTACCGCCACAGTTATGATCATTGCCGGAATCCTGATGTATTGCATTTCTACAATATATGAACGCCGTACCGGGATCCTGATGTTTTATTCAGCGATCATTTTTGCCGTACTCATGGTCATGCCATACCAGAATCCAATAACCAACCGGATCCGTTCAACTTTTGAAGGCACCAAAGATGCCTCTGCGGCGATCCGCGATTATGACCGTCACGAAGTACAGCCCTATATCCAGGCACATCCGATAGGCGGCGGCATTTTTACGTCAGGTATGGAAGGGAATAAGTACAACAAAGGTCATTATCTGGAATATCTGCAGGCCGACAGCGGTTATTTGAAGGTTTTGGCGGAACAGGGACCGTTCGGACTTGCCCTCCTGCTCATCTTTTATTTCATCATCATGCGTGCCGGGTATTACCGGTTTTATAGGGTAAAGGACCCGGAGATACGTACTTATTATATAGGTTTGCTCGTTATGATGTTTACCTTGATGGTAGCTCAATACGCGCAGATGGCGATTTCGCAATATCCCGTTGTGCTTTATTTTTATGCTATCCTGGTTATTTTTATCAAGCTGGCTGATTTCGATGAATCGAAACAGCCCGCAAAAACAATAGAAACCTGATCAAATGCGATATTTTTTAGCAGCCCTTTTCCTTTTTTCACAGGCACTCCGGGCGCAGAACCCGGCTCCTCTTTACCGGCCGGACAGTATCCAGTTAACCGATATCCGGGAAAGGCTCGTTGAACTGGCAATGCAGAATCCGTCCTATGAAATGGTAGATCATGCATCCCTGGCCGCTTCCTACCAGGTTAAAATTGCCAAATCCGCATATATCGGTCTTTTCAGTGCACAGGGAAACCTGAATGAATTTACCATTAGCAAACCCTCCTACAACGGTACACAGATTCCCTATTACTATCCCCGCTATAACCTGGCGGTAAATATCCCATTTGATATTTTCACACGTACCACGAATACTGTGAAAATCGCCAAAGAGAATTATTATATGACCACAGCTGCAAAAAATGAGAAATTCAGGGAGATCAAGGCAGATGTGCTCACAAAGTATGAGAATTATCTCCTCGCCAAACAACTGGTCGAATTGCAGGGAAGAATTACACAGGGTGAATATGCCACACTTAAAAGGGCGGAAAGTGACTTTTCGGAAAACCTGATAAAACTGGATGATGTGGAAAAGGCGCAGAAAAATTACATTATGGAACAGGTCAAAAGCCTGACCCTGCAGAAAGACCTGAACCTGGCAAAAATAGAAATAGAGAAAGTAATCGGAGTTAAGATTGAAAACGTGGAAAGGGGGATTAAATAGGCTCCCGGGCCTTATACAGGCTTTTTGTACCTTTGAAGAAATTTTGGTATATTGTATGCTTGGAACCTTATCCAGAACACTATGAGGCTTTTTTACGGAATTCTCCTTATGGTATTTTTCTCAGCCTCCGGGGCCCATGCCCAGAACCGGATGGCTGGTTTTTCGGAAAATGGTCCGGCCCTTACCCTCCGCTTTTATCCGAACCCGGCCAGTTCTTATATTACTTTCGACGACTTCTCCAAAAAATACGATAAGAACTACACCATCCAGATTTTTAACTTCCTTGGAAAGAAAGTATATGAATTCAGCCTGGGCGACCAGAAGTACATTGTAAACATCTCCGATTATTTTCGCGGCATTTATATCTTCCAGCTCAGGGATCCAAAAGGGCAGATTGTGGAATCCGGGAAGTTCCAGGTTAATAAATAATTTGAGGATTTGGGAATTTGAAAATTTGGAACAGGATGTACCAGCCATTTGCCGGAAAATTCCTGCTCATGAACGCGTTACATCAAGAACGGGTTATCGAAAATTGCCCAAATTAATCAGAGACTTCCACAATCAGGAACTTGAGGTAATGCGTATGCTCCAGTCCCCAAACGATGGGATGGTCCGGCGACTGGGCCTGGTACACCACCTGTCTTATTTTTTTTCCCGCATCCTTTGCGGCAGCCCGGATGGTATCTAAAAACAGCTGGGGTGAAACCAGGTTGGTGCAGGAGGAACTGACCAGGAATCCGCCGGAACGCAGTAGTTTCATGCCCCGGAGGTTAATTTCCTTATAACCGCTGATGGCTTTACCGATATGTTCCCGGCTTTTTGTAAAGGCAGGTGGATCCAGCATGACCACATCGAATTTTCTATGCTCCCGGCTCCATTTTTTCAACCTGTCGAATGCATTGCACGCTTCAAAACGAACGTTCTCCTCCAACCCGTTGAGCCGGGCATTCCGCTGTGCCTGCGCAACGGCATTTTCTGAAATATCCAGGCCCAGCACCGACCGGGCTCCATAATACCCGGCATGCACTTCAAAACTCCCGGTGTAACAGAAAGCCCCCAGCACGTCGGCGTCTTTTACAATATGACGAATGGCGCGACGATTGTCCTGCTGATCGAGAAAATATCCCGTTTTTTGCCCGTTTTCCAGGTCTGCTTCCATCTGCAACCCGTTTTCGGGGAAGATAATTTTTGTGTTAAAGGGAGCCGATAAAAATCCTTTTTGCTGAACCAGTCCTTCCAGTTCCCTGACCGGGACATCGTTTCTCTCATAAATTTTTTCCGTTTTGAAAATCTCCTGAAGCGACCCGACGATGGCTGGTTTCCAAAGGTCCATGCCGAGGGCTAGGGTCTGGATTACAAAATGTTCCCCGAATTTATCAATGATCAGTGCCGGCAGCCCGTCGGCTTCCCCAAAAACGAGGCGGCAATTTTCTGTATAACCAATTCTTTTACGGTAGGCCCATGCAGCCTCCAGTCGGTTCCGGAAAAACCCCGCATCAATGACTTCATTTTCCTTTCGGGTCAATAGCCGGATGGCGATCTGGGATTTTGGGTTTATAAAGCCTTTGCCGACAAATTTCTTATGACTGTTATAAACAGTCACTATATCACCGGGTTTTATGGTTTCTTCCGTATCCGCGATCTCATTGCCAAATATCCAGGGATGGCCATTTTCCACCCGGAGACCAATATTTTTCTTCAGAATAACAGGATTCATGGCGCAAAACTAGCAAAAGCCGGCCCGGTAGGGGGAGACAATTTGTCTCAAAACAGCAGTTGGCAAAATAATTGACAAGCTTACCTTTGCCAGAATTTACAGAAATATGCAAATGAATACAGATCAGAAAAAAGATCCAAACGGCTTTGACGCTGTAAGTGACAGAGAATCAGCGGTTGACATAAACACTGACGATAATGTGGCCGGTACCCATAACCTGAACCAGGAACTTGAAGAAGATGACCTGATAGAAAAATTAAACGCTGGTTTACAGGAGCAAAAAGATAAATACCTGCGGTTATTAGCAGAATTTGACAATTATAAACGCAGGAGTTCGCGGGAAAGGGTGGAACTCAGCCAGACTGCCGGAAAGGAAATCATCGTATCCCTGCTTGATGTGCTGGATGACTGCGACCGGGCGGAAAACCAGTTGCAGCTGGAAAAAAGCGACCGGGACCTGAGTGGTGTTCTGCTGGTTTTCAATAAACTGCGCAACATTCTCCAGAGCCGCGGATTAAAAGTTATGGATAGCCTGCATTCAGAATTTGATGTGGAAAAACAGGAAGCGATCAGTGAAGTGCCCGCCCCGTCACCTGATCTCAGGGGAAAAGTGGTGGCTGAAGTGATGAAGGGATATTATTTAAATGATAAAATCATCCGCTTCGCGAAAGTGATTGTGGGAAAATGAAAATAATCTGAATGAAAAGAGACTATTACGAAATACTGGGCATTACTAAATCTGCTTCTGCTGAAGAATTAAAAAAATCATACCGGAAAGTGGCTATGCAATACCATCCCGACCGGAATCCGGGTGATAAAGCAGCGGAAGAAAAATTCAAGGAAGCGGCAGAAGCCTATGAAGTATTAAGTGACAGTGATAAGCGGGCCCAATACGACCGGTATGGTCACGCGGGGGTTAAAAACGGACACGGCGGTTTCAGCGGGGGTGGAATGAACATGGATGATATTTTCAGCCAGTTCGGGGATGTATTCGGAGATGATTTATTTGGAAGTTTTTTCGGTGGTCGCCGGGGGGGCGGGGGAAATTCACGGGCACACGGTGTCCGGGGTTCAAACCTGCGCATAAAAATTAAACTCAGTTTCGAGGAAATCGCCAAGGGGGTTAATAAAAATATTAAGGTAAAAAAACACGTGCCCTGCGGAACCTGCCATGGCAGTGGCGCCAAGGATAAGTCCAGCATACAGACCTGCGGAACCTGCGGCGGAAGCGGCCAGGTAAGGCGGGTCAGCAATACCTTCCTGGGCCAGATGCAGACCGTTACGACCTGCCCTGCCTGTAACGGAGAAGGAACCACTATTGCGGCCAAGTGTACGGTTTGTAAAGGGGAGGGAAGGGTGTTTGGAGAAGAAGTGGTAACCATTGATATTCCGGCCGGCGTACAGGAAGGCATGCAGCTTAGCGTTTCCGGAAAAGGAAACGCGGGAGAACGGGGAGGCTCGCCCGGCGACCTGATTATTCTGATTGAAGAAGAAGTTCATCCCGATTTACAGCGCGACGGACTAAATGTTGCGTTTGATTTGCATATATCCTTTACGGATGCAGTTTTTGGCACCCAACTGGAAGTTCCTACCATCGACGGGAAAGCCAAGATCCGCATTCCTCCGGGAACCCAGAGCGGGAAGATATTCCGTTTGAAAGGGAAGGGATTTCCTTCCGTTAATTCATACGAAAAAGGCGACCAGTTGATCCATGTGAATGTATGGACCCCGCAACAGGTTTCTGCTGAAGAAAAAATGATCCTGGAAAAACTCGGAGAATCTCCGAATTTTCAACCCAAACCGGATAAAAACGAGAAAAGTTTTTTTGACAAGGTGAAAGAAATGTTCAGCTAAAATCTCGGGCAAAGTACCCGGTTCTTGGCTGAATTTTCCCGGTCCAGAAATCCGATATAGGATATGGATAATTCAAATCCACCCTGGCCCTGGCTCACGGTATTGAGGGTTGAAATATTTACATCATAGCTGATGGCCATCGAAAGGGGCATCATATCCAGTTTGATTACGGGTATAAAAGCATCTCCAAGGGGCATATAGGCACCTATTCCCAATACATATTGCGGTTCATCCGTAAATTCTCCAAGCTTATACCCATACATCACGCCGCCAATGGTTTCACGGGCCATCCCCTGGCTGGAATAATCTGCCTGGATGGTGAATTCTGATCTCTCATCCAGGTTGAATTTTGCACCTCCAGAAAATACCCATTTAGGCTGCAACTCAACCGCCGAATTCTGATAAAAAGAATTCATAGGCCGGTTCAGGTGATGATAAGCGACCCCGACAAACATACTGTTCTGATCGTTCTGTCCGAAACTGCTGTTATAGCTCATACCCACGCTGCCGTCCCAGTAATGGATATCGGGGGTGGGAAATGTTTCACCGCTTGCCAGTGAGGGATTAAAAGCGGCCCCGTCGAACTGGCTGTTCGTGGTAATTTTTGAAATATCAATTCTTTTTTCAACATACCCGCCCATAAAACCGAGGGAGAGATAACTGGAATGCCTGCCCGAAAGTGATTTATTATAATTAATAGCCGGCAAAACCTCGGTTGAAGTGAGGCCGGCGCTGCCTGCCTTATCATACAAAACCTGTAAACCGAGGGTCAGGAAATCATCGGTCTTTCCCACCGGCAGTTTATACTCACCGTTGAATGACCCGGTTCTGTATGCATTGGTAAAACTGTTCCACTGATCCCGGTAAACACCTTGGATGCGGTAGTCGCCGGTAAAAATCCCGGCAAGCGCCGGATTTCTCAACAAGGGTGCTTCAAAGAATTGCGAAAAATGCAGATCCTGTGAATAAGCCATTGCGATACTGGCCGCAAAAACCGCCAGGGTTAAGTAAATTTTTTTTATGGGATTCAGGTTTCTCATTTGCTGGTTTTTCTATCGGATCAGGGTTACGTTTCCATGGTAAGGAATCAGCGTTGCATTGTTACAAAGTATCTG
>DHWT01000131.1 GCA_002413325.1 Chitinophagaceae bacterium UBA5175
TTCCGGCTGATAGTAGTCGTAATAAGAAACAAAATAGCCCACCGCGTTGTCCGGAAAAAACTGTTTGAACTCACCGTAGAGCTGGGCGACCAGGGTTTTATTATGGGTCAGGATCAGGGTGGGTCTCTGCACCTGTTCAATGACCTTTGCAATGGTAAAAGTCTTACCTGAACCGGTTACGCCAAGCAGGGTTTGATATTTTTCTCCCTCCAACAGTCCCTTGGTCAGTTGTTGAATCGCTTCCGGCTGATCACCTGCCGGAGCGTAAGGTGAATGGACTGTAAACTCCATTTTCTTCAAAATTTGGGGAGCCTGTAAGTTAAGGTTTTTGGAAGCAAAATAGTAAGGCTTAAAGCACTAGGCTTTAGGCTTTATGCTTTGAGCCTTTTTCTCTTTTCCTGCTTTATGAAAAGGATCCCAGGTGATCTTTATTTTACCGTCCGCTCCCCTTTGGGCCCGCAGACGTGCGCTGACGCCGGTTTTGCTGTTAATGCCCTTGTTCCTGAGTACCGAATCTTTCGTTTCCTTCAGGTTGCTGAGCGGAACCTGTATACTGAGGTCAGGGCCGGATTTCATATTATACATGCCTTCCACAAACATATGGAGTGCAGAGGAACGGATTTCCATCCGGTTGATGGTTATATTTTCCCCGTTTATTTCCAACAGGTCGTGGAGATCAGCAAACTGTATGTCGGAGAAATTCCGGTTTTTGAAAACGGTTTGCTGGATTTTCTGAACGGGTTCAAAATTTATCAGCTGCCCGTCTTCCAGGTTGAATTTCACAAAACCTTTCAATTCATCGGGAATGATCTCTGCCTTCGTTGTTAAACCGCCGTTTAGTGTTATATCAGCTGTCAGGCCACCTGCAATATTTTTATCTGTAGGGGATTTCAGTCCGAAATTATTGAAAGCGCTAAAAAGCCTGCTCACGTTCACATTGCTCAACCGGGCCTTGAAACTAAAAGGGTTGGCGGCGATTTCGTTGCGCAGGATACCCTGCATCATTAAATTTCCGCCCGAAGCCTGGAGCCTGATATTTTTCAGGTTGATGGCGTAATCGTCCATTTCAAGATTCGCTGCCAGGTTATCGGCATAGAATTTTTTATAGATAAGTTGTTTTGCATTCAGGTTGAGGTTGATATCGGCCGTTTCCAGCAGGCTGGTGATATCCGTCAGGGTATGGGCCAGCATGGATCTCTTTTTAACCGGGGCAGTTTTAGGCTGTTTCTTTTTCAGGTAGGAAGTAAAATCGTTGAGATTGAGTTTATTTGAATGGATGCTCCAGTCAAGCGTCAGTTTCTTGTTTTTCTGGCTGATCAGGTAAAACAAATTTTTCACAGCTCCGTCCATAACCAGGTCCGTGCTGCCCGAAAGGAGACTCAGGTGGTCCACGAGCATGTCTTTGCCGGTAAAACGGATTACCCCTTTGCCCTGGGTAAACAGTAAATTCCTGGGCCGGTAAGCGATGGTTGCAGAATCCAGGTTGAAACGACCGGTAACCATTCTTAAGCTGTCATAGTTTGATTCCAGGGAACCGCTATACAGCAGGTTTATTTGGCCAAGACCCTTATTAAATACCATGTTATCGTCGAGTATATTACTGATATGTTCCAGCCGGAAATCTGACAACACGTGCAGATTCATACGTGGATGGATGAGGTTGCGGATGACAATGGAATCGCACCGGAGATTTATATGATTCCAGGTCCCGTTAAAAGGGGAAAAATGCATGACCGTATTTTCATCTTCATGCCCCCGGCCTTTTATTTCCTCATTATTGAAGGTGGCGGTAAAAGAAGCATGATCTAAACTGATCACGGGCGTGGTAATTGTTTTATTATCCACGTGCAGGCGCAGGCGGATCAGCGGGGTTTTGTATTCCGGCTCGGTATTGTCTATCGAACCGCTGAGGCGGGTGATGGATTCTGAAATATCGTATGGGTCGAGTTTTGACTGGATATTTTCTGAAAGAAAGGAAGCTGCTTTTCGGAAAGTCAGTTTATTGGTTTCCCAGGAAAGCATAAAAGGGGCCGGCACTTCGGCCAGGAAGAATTTGCCGGAAAAGATAAAAGGCTGGCGGTCGATTGCCAGCCGGATTTTTTCGAACAGAAGCACTTTGGATGCCGTATTAAACTGAATCCGAAAAGCACCTGCTACGGTTTTCCCTTCCAGATAAGAGCCCCTTTCGGGGTTGAAAGTCATTCGCTGAACACGACAATCCAGGTCAACTTCGATCTGCAGGTTTGGATCATCTGCATGGGAATGAATTTCACCGGAAAGCCGGTGTATGTCGTAACCGAAGAATTTACGATGGTTCTGTTGATCCACGATCAGGGAACCATCCCGGATTTCCAGGATGGGGTATTCGGGGGTTTTGGGGGGCGCTCCTTTTTTCGGCGCCTCTTTCTTTTTGAAAATGGATGTATTGGTATATCCGGTGGTATCGGTATAGATATAGATTTGCGGTTTTTCGAGCCGGATACGGCCGATGCTGATTTTCCCGGTGATGAGTTTGAAGAAATCCAGTGTGGCATAGGACCTGGTTGCGAAAAGCAGGTCGTGGTGGTGCTGCTGCCAGAGACTGTCCCGCAGGGAAAGGGAGTCTATGGTGAAAGCAAAACGCGGAAAAGTATGACTAAAACCGATATGGATGTCGCTGAGATGAATCGTTCCTCCATTCAGGCCTTTTTTAACTTCCGTTTCAATATAGGAGACGACCTGTTTTTTGTGCAGTTTCAGGTAGATCCATCCGCCGGTAAAAAGAAGTATAATAATAACAAGCAGCAGGGTCAGAACCCATATACTGATTTTAAGTGCTTTTTTCACATGATCAGGTTTAGGACTGCTTTTCTGGTTGAACTAAAGGTAGGAAGAATGGGCTACCGGGGTGGTCTTTTCAGGTAAAGCGAATAATCCGGCTGGATTACTTCATAATCCTGGTGCATCAGCGGCGATGTTAACAGGAAATCGGCTGTTGACCGGTCACAGGCAAAGGGGATATTCCAAACGACGCCGAGGCGGAGCAGGGCCTTGATATCCGGGTCGTGTGGTTGCGCTTCCATTGGATCCCAGAAAAAAATCAGGACGTCAATTTTCCTTTCTGCTATTCGCGCCCCGATCTGCTGGTCTCCTCCGAGCGGCCCGCTCATGAATTTGGTAATGGGTACCCCGAGCGCCTTCTCCAGCATTTTGCCGGTGGTACCGGTAGCGTACAGGCGGTGCATGGAAAGCACCGATTTATTATATACTGCCCACTCGATGAGCTCGGTTTTTTTATTGTCATGCGCTACCAGGGCGATTCGCTTCTTAGCAGCCATATTGTATATACTCATGTTGCCGGGTTTAACTGCAATTTAAGCTTTAAGCCGAACGCGGAACGTCGAACACGGAACGCCGAACACGGAACGCCGAACGTGGAACGCCGAACGTGGAACGTCCAAACCCTTGCCCGGACTGCGTTTCACTGCCCCCTGCGATCAGGTTTCGGGTAAGCGGATTTATTTGGCAATGCATCGCATCAGGGATTGTTTTCAGAACGGCATGGATTTTGTTCACAGTTTATCCACATTTTCTATCCCATGAAGGAACTTCAGTTATGGCTTGCATCGGCTTTTTTTTGCTGTGCATTGATGGGTCAGTCACCTGTTGAACAAACAAACAATACTTCAGCAACCGAATCCGCTCCTGCTTTTAGTTTTTTTACAGTGACCCCTCAGAATGGGCAGGCATTATTGCGTTGGGTGGCGCCCCTGGTTCAGTCAGAAGATTTTTTTATTGTGGAGAAGAGTTCGGATGCCCTGCATTTTGAAATGCTGAGTGCCATCGATGCAACGGTTGGAACAGATTCGGTTTTTTCCCTGGTTGATAATGCGGTGGGACCCGGAACCGTTTCATACCGGATACGTATAACCGGAAAAGACGGGAGGGAACTCTGTTCGAAAACCGTAAATATGAAGCCGGCACCGGCGACTGATTTCCGTTTTTATCCCAATCCGGTAGATAAACTTTTAATTATCAGGTCTTCTCATGCTTTGAGTGTTCAGGTAGTTGATACCTATGGGGTAATATGGTTTACCCAGGAAGTGGATGCCGGAATGCAGATTGTTAATGTTTCAGCTTTACAAAAGGGGAATTATGTACTGAAAGCAACTGATAAAACTACAAATTCGGTGATTTCAGAGCAGTTGGTAAAAAATAATTAAAGAATCCGGTTATGGGTCTTACTTGTTGCAAATCTGGATGTTAAGTCGTACCTTTATATCGGTTTTTCATAGGATATTGGATTTTAAAAACGGGGCTGAATTTCCATTCTGGCCCCTTTTTTTTTGATTCAGATCAACTAGTTAAAACCTTGTCCCGTGTGCGTTTCAGGATCCTGTTTCAGGAAATGTTCCCTGATGAGTTTTGTTTTGGATGCTCCCACCAGGCCGGTAAGCGCTTCTTCAGTGGCCCCCTTTACTTTTTTTACGGAATGAAAAGTTTTCAATAGCTGGTCCGCCGTTTGTTTCCCGATACCTTTAATATGCTCCAGTTCGTTTTTAAATGTGCCGCGGCTCCTTTTGTTCCGGTGAAAACTGATTCCAAAACGGTGTACTTCATCCCGAATTTTGCGAATTAGTTTTAGACTCTGGCTGTCGTAAGGAAGTTTCAGCGATTCCCGGTCTCCGGCGAAAAAGATTTCCTCCTCATTTTTGGCAAGCCCTACGAGTGTTAATGTGCCCCGTAAACCAAGTTCTTCAATACTTTCCAGGGCAGCATGCAACTGCCCTTTTCCTCCGTCTATTATCACAAGCTGGGGGAGGGACTGCTTCTCCTCCGNNTAGGATATTGGATTTTAAAACGGGGTTGAATTTTTATTCTGACCCCTTTTTTTATGCCCCTGGTTCCCGGATCAGCGGCATAAAAAATAAGGCTGCCCATTCGGACAGCCTCTGTACTTACCAACCCAGGTATTTATAGTCCCGGCTTATTTCTCTGTTACCCCGCCTTCCTGGGTTTCTTTGATTTTTGCCCGGATCTTAGCTTCTATTTCTGCGGCCAGTTCCGGATTGTCGTGGAGCAACTGACGAACGGAATCACGACCCTGCCCGAGTTTGTCTGACCCATAACTGAACCAGCTGCCGCTTTTATTTATGATTCCCAGTTCAACACCCATATCGATCACTTCACCCATTTTCGAAATGCCTTCACCGAAAATGATATCAAATTCTGCACTGCGGAAGGGCGGCGCCACTTTATTTTTAACCACTTTCACTTTTACGTGGTTACCGATGGCTTCTTCACCGTCTTTAATCTGGGTCATCCGGCGGATATCCAGGCGGACGGAAGCATAAAATTTCAAAGCATTGCCTCCCGTGGTTGTTTCGGGGTTTCCAAACATCACCCCGATTTTTTCACGGAGCTGGTTGATGAAAATACAAATGGTGTTTGTCTTGCTGATGGTAGCCGTCAGCTTCCGCAGGGCCTGCGACATCAAACGGGCATGAAGTCCCATTTTGCTGTCGCCCATTTCCCCTTCCAGTTCCCCTTTGGGAACCAGGGCGGCCACCGAGTCGATCACGACCACATCGAGTGCACCGGAAAGGATGAGGCGGTCGGCAATCTCCAGGGCCTGCTCGCCATAATCCGGCTGGGAAATCAGGAGATTATCCACGTCAACGCCCAGTTTACGGGCATAATTACTGTCAAACGCATGCTCGGCATCAATAAAGGCGCACATGCCCCCTTTTTTCTGCGCTTCGGCTATCACATGGGTCGCAATCGTTGTTTTACCGGAGGACTCAGGTCCGTAAATTTCAATCACCCGGCCACGGGGTAAACCGCCGATGCCCAGTGCCACATCCAGACCGATGGAACCGGTAGAAACGACTTCCATGGGTTCAGTACTTTTTTCATTCATCATCATCACACTGCCTTTACCAAAATCCTTGTCGATTTTATCCATGGTTAACTTCAGCGCCTTTAGTTTTTCTGCGTTTGACATTGCGTAATTTTTAGTCGTTTAAAGTAGTTGATTCTTCAAAGCTAGGATAAATAATTTATGCACACTAATTTTTTTAGTAATTTAAAACTAATTATTTTGGGCTCCCGTTTTGAATCCGCACCCCGGCCAGTTCCCGTCCCGGCCTTCCGGGACGGGCGGAACCCGGCCTCATGTTGTAAAGAAAATGAAATTCCGGGGCGGATCCAATACAACGAATGTGGTAAATTTAAACCATGAACCCATCCGCCGCGGGGTTGCCTTCCGACTGTCTTATTTTGTTCACCTTTTAAACAGGTTATATGAATACCATTGTTTCGTTTTTTGAAAACCAGGTTAAGTCAGAGGCAGAAATCACGCGTAAATTTTTGAAGATTTTACCGGAAGACAGGTACGACTGGAAACCACACCCGAAGAGTATGTCCATCCGGCAACTTGCAACCCATATTGCGGAGTTACCCGGCTGGATACCCATGGGTATAAAAACCGATGTGCTGGATTTTGCCGCGGAGAGTTATAAACCCACGCCGGTAAAAAATAACGGGGACCTGCTGGCCGTATTTGAAGAAAACCAAAAAAAGGCACTGGAGTCCCTGTCGAAAACAACAGATGAATTCCTGCAGAATAACTGGACCATGCGCAACGGGGATCAGGTCTATTTTACGATTACCAAACAGGAAGTGATCCGCATGGCCATGTCCCAGACCATTCATCACCGGGCCCAGCTGGGTGTTTTCCTTCGTCTCCTGGATATTCCCATCCCGGGATCCTACGGTCCGAGTGCGGATGAGGCCGGTATGTAAGGGAAAGGCTAAAAACCGGATGCCCGGGCCAAACGCTTAATACTTAGTCCTGAACGCGGTCGATGGATCGCGGCAGGCCGTATTTTGCTGATGGGAAATGGCCTGAAAAGCAATAAAAAGCGTAATACCGGGTTTTATAGTACAGCCTGTGCCGATGTGCCCGGGCACCTGAATGATATACTATGAAAACCCGGTTTTTTTTCTCCGTGCTTTTAGCAGCTTTTCTGGGTACTGCAAATAGTTCCCTTGCCCAGGATGGTAGTTTTGCAAAAAACCATCCGCATTTGGCTGAAGTCAATCAACGTGTGAAAACCCAGGTCCGTCACATAGATCATGAAGTAAAAAATGGTGACCTGAAAAGGCGCACCGTGCATGACCTGCACCGTTTGGACGACCACGTCACGCGTGAAGTGAAAAGCGGTGACCTGAAAAGACGCACCGTGCATGGCCTGCACCGTATGGATAACCATCTCCGGAAAGTAGAAAGAAAACTGGCTTCCCGGGATGAAGGTCATCCTCCAAAACCTGAATAACACGACCTTTCGCGGAAAACGATTAATTTATACGATCCTGAACGGTCCGTATCGTTTAATTTAGTGCAGCACGATCCCGTTCCGCCGCACATCACTAAAAACTCACATGCAGGAAAATCCCGACCGCACCCGGATTCCCCTTAAACGGGTCATTGG
>DHWT01000098.1 GCA_002413325.1 Chitinophagaceae bacterium UBA5175
ATGATCACCTGGTTCTGGTAGTCCAGCTGCCGGTTGACCTTAACTTCTTTGGGATTTTTTTTATCGAGACTCACCGAAATCAATTCCGTTTGCAATCCGGCAATTTCTTTCAGCAGATCCTGTATCGTATGCGCAATGGCCGTTCCGCTTTCCCGGATGCCGGCCAGGATAAACCCGGTTTCACCCATATTATTTTCGAGGATTTCATAGGCCATCCGTTTTAATTTCTTGGCAGCGACTTCCGGGCTGAGTATATAATTCTTCTCCATGCCCCAAGGTAAAGAAAATCATAAATCCTGCAAATCTGATATAACTTCAGGTCATAAAACGGGATCATGCAGACGATTCAGCAAATCACTTTTATGCTGCTTTCAGCAACAGCCATCTGGCTCTTCAGACGGAACATGACCCGCATCAGAAAAAATATCCAACTCGGTAAAGAGGAGGATTATTCAGACCAGCCCGGCCGGCGCTGGAAAAATCTTCTGCTCCTGGCCTTCGGCCAGAAGAAAATGTTCCGGAATCCGTTGGTTGCCGTGCTGCACCTGTTTATTTATGCCGGTTTTATAATTATCAATCTCGAAGTACTGGAAATTATCCTGGACGGGATCCTGGGAACGCACCGTCTGTTTGCCATCCCGATGGGCATTTTCTATAGCTGGCTGATCAATGCATTTGAATTCCTCGCCCTGGCCGTACTGATTGCCTGCGTGGTTTTTTTATCCAGAAGAAATATCCTCAAACTGCGCCGGTTCATCAGTCATGACCTGGATGGCTGGCCCCGTTCGGACGCCAATTATATCCTGGTCACTGAAATCATCCTGATGAGCCTTTTCCTGACACTGAATGCGTCTGATACCTTATTACAGGAAAGAAATTTTGGCCATTATGCCCTTCATCCCACGGGAAATTTCATGGTATCCCAATGGCTGCACCCGCTGCTCCGGGGCTTATCAAACCACCGGCTCGAAATACTCGAAAGATCCTGCTGGTGGCTTCATATCGCGGGCATTTTCGCTTTTCTCAACTACCTGCCTTATTCCAAACACCTGCATATCCTGCTGGCATTTCCCAATGCGTATTATGCACGGTTATGGCCCGAAGGCAGGATGCGCAATATGAAATCCGTACAACAGGAAGTATTATATGCGATGCATCCGGAACTGGCACCTGCCGAAGCGGCCACACCGGCAAAATTCGGCGCAAAAGACGTTGCTGACCTGAGCTGGCGTAACCTCCTGGACGCCTATGCCTGCACAGAATGCGGCCGTTGTACCGCCGCCTGCCCGGCCAATATCACCGGGAAAAAACTTTCCCCCCGCAAGATCATGATGGACACGCGCGACCGCGCTGAAGAAGTCGGCCGGAACATACGTGTTAACGGAACATTCCGGGACGATGGCAAACCCTTACTGAAAAATTATATTTCTGTTGAAGAATTAAGAGCCTGTACCAGTTGTAATGCCTGTGTGGAAGAATGCCCGGTGAGTATCAGTCCCCTGGAAATAATCCTGGAACTGCGGCGGTCACTGGTCATGGAAGACTCCGATGCCCCACCGGAATGGAACACCATGTTCAGTAACGTGGAAAATAATTTCGCCCCCTGGAAGTTCAGCCCCGATGAACGTGATGCCTGGCAACATAGTTAAGGCCACAATAACCGGTATAACTGTGCAAGGGCGGCAAGGAAAAAAACAATGCCCATCATTTTATTGAGAGTCCGGTTACTGGTTTTCATTTTTATCACCAGCCAGTTGCCTCCATACAGGTAAACAATCAAACCACACAGGGTACCCAGCCCCGTACCCAGTGTATACATATTGAAATTAGTGAATCCGGGTTTCAGTAGTCCCTGGTTCAGGAAATATCCTGACCAGATAACCCAGAATGGTATCTGTGCCGGGTTCAGGGCACTCATGCTCATACCCAGTAAGAACCGGTCCAGGCGGTTATTTAATAGAAGTGCTTTCTGATCCGGTGATTGTTTTTGGGCAGAAATAAAACCCAGTACCCCGAGCACACCAAAAAATAAAATCGTCAACCAGTTAAAAATGGAGAAGAGCAGCCGGTTTTGGATGATCCACTGCATACCGGACAAAATCAAACGCAGATAAACCATCTCAACCAGGGCAATGCCCATGGAATATTTCCAGGCTTTGCGGAAATGTTCCTGCACGGCAATTTGTATAGCCGTCATATTGATGGTTCCCAGGGGCAGCTGCCCGAGAAAACTGAGTATCATTCCAAGAAAAAAAATACTGAGGTACTGCATTTACCGGGGGTTATATCAGGATATATTTTTTTCCATGGCTGCCAGCCTGTTTGAAACGGCTTTGTCTTTTCTGAACATGGCCAGTCCTTCTGATATCGTAAGATAGCGGTGACCCAGGCGGTGATTGGCACGGCTGATTTTATACAGGATCCCCAGGTGCCGGATAATTTCCTTCCAGGCAAAAAAGATGGAATGATGCGGATCATAGATATGGGTGGGCTCGCTGCCTGCACCGTTTACTTCGATGATGGAAAATGATTGTCCTGCTTCCAGCAATTCCCTGCTCTCATACCGGATGTCCAGCCGGCCAAAATAAAATCCGGGAATCCGGAAACAGATTTTGTCCATCCTGTCCGTAAGTGCTGTATTTACGGAAGCGCTGTCGTCGAGAAATAAAGCCCCGCGGGCATGGTTGCCATAAGGCACAACGGTAAAATCTTCACCCGGTGCCGGTATCCGGTCCAGCATCTCCTGCATGGTCATCTCCAGTTGGGGTAATTGCAGGATCGCGCGGGGATTGGTGCTTAATAATTCCCGTATGGTTTTTTCCCCATCTCCCCGCACTTTCAGGAATTTCTTATGAACGATGCCTGAAATAATTCCTTTTTTCTGACCGGGGAACCGGTAATAAAAAATGCCCGCTTCCTGTTCAAACAAAATAAATTCCTGGATATGAAAGTCAACCAATGCCGCCGATGCATAAGACATCAGGGCCTGCGCATCTTCCAGTTTCCGTACACCCCTTCCCCTGCCGCCGATATCGGGTTTCCCGATCAGGGGGAATTGGAATCCCTTCCTAAGCAGGGATTCAAGAACCCGGGCCGGCTCGGTTCCACAGGAGAAAAAAAGGCTGTGGGGTTGCCATTCCGGCGGAACGATATCATGGATTTCTTTTTTGGATTCTGCCAGGAATCCGCCGTTTTTGATGGATGGATTGGCAGCCGCATAGAAAAAAAATGAACGGGCGCGAAGACAGAGAAAAATAAATACGGGATAAATGGGAATATATATAATATGGAAACTCCAGTATTCCCAGTGTAACAGACGTATCCAGAACGGCTTCTTTTTCCAGCCCGGGATCCCGCTCATGCTTTTACCGGAATATGTTTCTCAAGAGGCAGGATCCGTTCGGCCGTTTCCCCGCTGCGCAAATCGGTATAATGAAAAGCAGCAATGTCCGCAGAAAGGCGAATCGAACTGATACTATTTGTAAACAACCGGCCCTGCCGGTTCATTAAAATGTCGTTAACCGGATCTCCGTCTCCTCCGTTTTTGTGGAAATTGATGATGTCGGCCATGGAAGGATTTGGATTTTCAGCAAGCCAGCTTTTGAACCAGGTTTCCCTTTTCTGAATAACAGCGGGTCCATAGAGGGTTACCGACGACCAGATATGCGGCCGGTGCGGGATAAGGGACTCCAGTTTTTTATTCTTTCCATCCCACCGGGCGGACCAGAGTTTTTTATTTTCAAATAAAATGAGGGTGAAGGGTTCGATGCAGTTCAAATCCGAATCCTCGAAAGCCTGCACCGGGTCCGGTTGCGCAATCAGGTCCAGCAGAACCAGTCCCCGGCTTTTCCGGTAAGGCGGTTCCGGCTGATGCGCCCGGATGGCCCCGTTTAAAAGAACCGCCGTGTGTCCGGATGGATGCAGGGCAATCCAGCTTCCACCGGCTTTTGGATCTTTTGGAAACATCAGCAGCTGTCCGTTGATTTCATACAGTTCCGGGAAATAGGCAGCTGCCCGCCCTGCCTGCTCATCGCGGCTGGATGTAAAAAAATATTTTCCCTCTGAAGGGATAAAACTTACTGTGCACATTGTTTCCGGTACTTGAGGGTGGATGAGGCAACGCCATAGGAATCATCTACAGGAATATCCCCGATTTCCCGCAAACCTACCCGGATCAGTGCCATATGATGAATGGTATGTTCCAGGTTGTAAGCGATCTCCCTGAAATAATTGGTGCCGATCTTTTCCGGTTCAACCTGCAGATCATCGTAGTAGGTCAGCAGGTATAAAGGTTTGTTTTCTTTGGAAATCCCGCGGATAATTTCCGGCAACAGTCCGCCTGCAAAAACTTTATCGGTTTCGATCCGCTGATCCCTTTTTCTTTTTTCATAATCCACTTCACCGCTTTGGTAACCATTTTCAAGACAGAGGAACATTTCAATGATATGCCGCACGTGCTGACCGATGGTATTACCTGATAAATTTTTACAGGGATGCGTATATTGTTCCGCTTCCAGTTCATCCAGCGATCCGGATAATTGAAGAAACACCTGATGAACGGCTTTCTGCAGCTCCATAATAGTTGTTTACTAAAAATAATATTTTTTTATTTACCGGGCGAGCACTTTTATATCCACTGTCAGTTCATTGGAAATCGTACTGGAGCCACCGATATCATAGTCCCGCCGGTTCATTTTAAAGCTGCCTGTAAACAGGTAACCGTCGCCGCTTTTTTCTGCCCTGAAGGGAAGGCGGATCTCCCGGCTGGTATTCTTAATGGTTAACACACCCGTGGCTTCATAGTCACCTTTTTTACTGGTGGCCCGGATGGCAGAAGAAACAAAACGGATCAGGGGATGGTTTTTCACGTCGAAATAATCCGTTTCCCGGAGATGTTCGTCCCTTAAATCATTATCGGTATTGATGCTTCCGGATTTTATCGTGACGCTGAAAGAAGATTTCGCCAAATCATCCGGGTTAAAAACAATATCACCCTCCGGGGCTCCCAGGGTGCCGCCCGTTTTAAATCCAAAATTGTGAATCGTAAACGATACGCCGGACTCTTTGGCAACCGGGTGGATTTGTGCGAAAGCGTGGGACAGCACCAGTGAAAAATAAACCGGAAGGATCGTTATCGCCCGGTAATATTTCGGGAAGAATGGTTTGTACATATTATTTTCTTTTCAACTGTTTCTCCAATTGGTTTTTATACAGAAAAATGAGGACCGCACAGCATACAAAAGTGATCAGCGCATAAATAAAAAGGACGGGATCCCCGTCAAAATAAACCCCGATTTTAGTCAGGTGGAAATATAAAGCACCTGTCATCATGATCAGACCCAGTATGGCGCCATAACCGGTGAACGCAGGAATCAGGAGCAGGATGGCTGCGAACAGTTCGAGCACACCCGTACCGATGCGGCCGTAGGGCTCCATGCCAATCTCGGTAAACAATTTGACGGACTGCGGATGGGCCGTGAATTTAAAATACAGGGTCTGCAGGAGTATGACAGCCGGCACCAGGCGAAGGATCCAAATAGCGGTCTTGCGGATATTCATGTGGTGGGTTTGAGTTTATTGTTGTAAAATTTTCTGCCAGTTCATGTCGGCCCGTGCATGGAGTTTCGTTTCATCCTGATTCCAGGTTTTCAGCGTATTGGTGAAAAACTTATTATAGAACAGGAATAATTTCCCGTTGCTGATTTTAAATGTTTCGGGATCCACATCCACTTTAGTACCATCGTGGCCCATGGCATAAGCGCACCAACCGCCATACTGGGGTTCGTACTTCCCAGGATTCCCCCGGAAGGCTTCCCGGTCGGCCGCTGAAGCAAAACGATAGGTTATCCCATGGTAAGAGCAGGTAAAATCCGTTTTCCCCTTAACCGCTTTATCCAGTGTAAAATAAGAAACGGGATCATATCCTTTTATAGCCAGCCCGTCGTCCAGGTTGAAATGTCCGGCCCGGAATGCATCCGTTTGGGAAAATCCGGATAAGGCAGTGAAGAGGAGCATAACAGAATACCATTTTTTCATAATTCAAATTTGCCCAAAACTATACCACCACCTGAGAATCATTTGTCGGTTAATTGACAGAGAATCGTTTTTGCAGGTTTTTAACATTCAGAAAGCAAATCTGCTGCCGGTTATAGGAAAGGATTCCTTCAGCTTCCAGTTCATTGATCATGGTGGTAACCGTCTGCCGGCTGGAACCGATCAGGTTGGCAATGTCTTCGTGTTTCAGGTAATTGGGAATACAGAAACCTTCAGGCATCGATTCACCCAGTTTGTTTTCCACCAGCTGCCATAAAAAATGGGCCAGGCGGGTTTTAACATCCTTATTCAAAAGGTTGATTAAACGGTTTTCAATATTACGGAGTTTGGCCCCTACCTGTTTGCTGTAACGCAGGGCGAGGTCGGGGCGTTTTTTCAGCAGTTTTTCAAAGTCATCTATATAGAAGGAACAGAGGCTCACGTCCTGCTTATACGCCTGTGCAAATTCGCCATGCAGGTTCGTTCTTTCCAGGGTAAACTGCCCGAATAATTCACCCTTGCGGATAATTTCCTTTACTTTTTCATTCCCGTCGGCATCAATATGGCCGATCCGGATATATCCTTCCTTTACAAAATAGAGCCTGTTGTGATTGAAAGCTTCAAAATAAATATATTCTCCCCTGGGCACTTCCATGAAGTGGTGTTCGATATTCAGTTCTTCATAATCTTCATCCGAGAGGTGGCACCAGAGATCGTAGTTCCGGATTAAGAGCAATTTATCGTCGGCGGGCATAATGAAAATTAAGATTTAAAATTACCAAATCAGG
Source organism: Chitinophagaceae bacterium UBA5175 (assembly GCA_002413325.1). Lineage (GTDB taxonomy): Bacteria > Bacteroidota > Bacteroidia > Chitinophagales > Chitinophagaceae > Puia. Next base: position 6,822 of record DHWT01000098.1, read on the forward strand.
CCGTATCCCACGCACCAAATTTG
>DHWT01000248.1 GCA_002413325.1 Chitinophagaceae bacterium UBA5175
ACCGCTTCCGGGCACATTCGATGTTTGATGCAGAATTATACCGGGAAAAAACGGAAGTGGAAGAATGGAAAAAGAAAGATCCCATTCCTGCATTACAAAGCAGATTGCTGGAATGGGAATCTGTCACGAACCAGGATATAAAAGACCTGGAAGAAAAAATAGAATCGGAACTGCAGAAAGCAGTGGATTTTGCAGAAGCCGGAACCTGGGAGCCGGTGGAAGATCTGAAAAGATATGTATACAGTGAAGCATAGAGGCGGGATATTCCACTGAAAAATAAATAAACAGGACATGAACACGCCGGACGGATATATTAAAATTACTTATCGTGAGGCACTAAAGCAGGCCTTACGGGTATCCCTGCAGAAAGATGAACGGGTTTTCCTGATGGGCGAAGATGTGGGTCGCTACGGAGGTGCATTTGCTGTGAGCAAAGGATTACTGGGAGAATTTGGTCCTGACCGGATCATGGATGTGCCTTTGTCCGAATCCGGTTTCACAGGTGCCGGTATCGGAGCCGCACTGGGTGGTTTAAGGCCCATCGTGGAACTCATGACAGTAAATTTCAGTCTGCTTGCCATGGACCAGGTGGTAAATAACGCGGCAACCCTGCTGCATATGTCCGGGGGGCAATTAAATGTCCCGGTTGTAATCCGGATGAGTACCGGCCTGGGCCGCCAGCTGGCAGCACAACATTCACATAGCTGGGAACCAATATACGCGCATATTCCGGGTTTAATTGTATTGTCGGCCGGTACACATGAAGATGCCCGCGGCATGCTGCCCGCCGCATTGCAAAGCCCCGATCCGGTAGTAATTTTTGAATCCAACTCCATGTTAAACCTGGAAGCTGAAATACCAGCAAACTCAGGCATGGTGGATATTACAACGGCACATGTGAAAAGAGAAGGGAAAGACATTTCAATCATTACTTATGGCGCAGGGGTTTATAAAGCCATGGATGCCGCACAGATATTGGCAGATGCCGGCATGAATCCGGAAGTCATCGATCTGAGGGTGTTGCGTCCGCTCGATGAAAATGCCGTGATGACTTCTGTCAGGAAAACACACCGGGTTTTGCTGGTTGAAGAAGCCTGGGGTTCTGTAAATATATCCGCCGAACTCAGCGCCCGGATTATGGAGCAGGCATTTTATGAACTGGATGCGCCCGTTCAGCGGTTGGGCGGAATGGAAGTGCCGATACCCTACCCCAAACATCTCGAAGATGCCTGCGTACCACAAACGGCAGATATTGTAACACGTATTAAAAAAATGCTTCAGCATGATTGAATTTTGCATGCCAAGTCTGGGAGCTGACATGGAGGCCGGCACACTTTGTGAATGGCTGGTTTCACCGGGATCGGTTGTGAAACGGGGTGATATTATTGCCGTCGTGGAAACACAAAAAGGCCTTATTGACATTGAAGTCTTTGAAGAAGGAACCATTCATAAATTGTTAATTAAAGAAAACGAGAAGGTCCCGGTTGGAACATTAATGGCATTAATTATACCGGCAAAAGAAACTACACCAAAAACAGAAAAAAGGCTGGCTGAAAAGATCCAGACGATCCGGCCAACTCCTGCAATACAAACAACTGCAGGGGGAATGATCGCCGCTGGTATAAAATCTTCCTTTAAAGCTTCTCCGCTGGCAAAACGAATGGCATCTGAAAAAAATATTGATTTATCAACTGTTAAAGGTTCCGGTGAAGGAGGTGCCATAACCCGGGAAGACGTGGAGAAAGCCCTGATGGAAAAAGAGGCGGGTATTCCGGTTGTGAAACCATCAGCTGTTGAAAATATTCGTTTGGCAGTAGCAGCGGCCATGACCCGTTCGAACCGGGAAATACCTCATTATTACCTGGAGACCCGGGTTGATATGAGCAGGCCGCTTGCATTTCTTCGGGAGGCGAATAAACAAAGAACTGTGAAACAGAGATTGCTGCCTGTGGTTTTATTGATCAAAGCTGTCGCCAAAGCATTGAAAGAAGTACCTGACCTGAATGGTTATTGGGAATACGGGCTGAAACTTAAATCCGAAATCAATATCGGGTTTGTTGTTTCCCTCAGAACCGGTGGTGTGATGATCCCGGCCATTCATGAAGCTGATAAAAAAACTACGGATGAACTGATGGATTCTTTAAATGATATGATCCCCAGGGCGCGGGCCATGAAACTGCGAAGTTCAGAACTTGCTGACTCTACCGTTACCATCACCAGCCTGGGAGATGAAAATGTTGAAACCGTATTCGGTGTTATTTATCCGCCCCAGGTGGCCATCGTAGGCTTCGGCAGTATAACAGAACAACCCTGGGCAGAAAACGAAAAGCTCGACAGCAGACCGGTACTGCGGATGACCCTGGCCGCCGATCACCGGGCAACTGACGGAAATACCGGCAGCCGGTTTCTGATGACTGTTAAAAGAAACCTCCAAAAACCTGAAACGTTATGAATGAAACAGAATTAAAAAAAATCATTTTACAATCGCTGAAAAAGGTAGCCCCGGATACGAACCCGGAAATATTACAGGCGGGAGATAAAATTCGTGAAAAACTGGATATGGATTCCTTCGATGCGCTGCGCTTTATTGTGGAACTGAACGAAAAAACCGGGGTAGATATACCGGAAGAGGACTATGGGAAGATTGTTACGTTAAAAGACCTGATGCATTACATCATGAAAAAATAATTCTGAACTAAAAAGTTATTTATGGAAAGTTTAGCAGCTGAGTATTATAACGAGGAACTCGCAGACTGGAACGGGATCAATCAATATTCCATTGATGAAATACTGGAATTCGAGCAGCGGTTAACAGATATCATCAGAAAGGACAGCATTCCGGCCGTTGCGGGTCCTGCAGAACATTTCCTTCAGCAATTCGAGGTGCTGCAACAGCGTTTTTTAGCACTTCAGCACGATGTGGAGATTCAGGAAAGCAAACTGGTCCGGGATCATCTGCCGGTGGAAAACAAAACCATCACGGAGCAAATCATTTTAAACCAGACTTTACTGCGAAAAAAAATGTTTCAGGCGGAAAAGGAGTTTCTGGATGCAAAATACAGTTGCTATGAATTTCTTTCCGGTCTGCTGCATTTACAGCATGGCGAGGGTCACTGATCCGTAAGTATAAAAAACAATACAGTTTCCCCGGTTACAAATTTCCCTTTTTTAATTCTGCCACGGCATGATTTGCTGCACGTGCTGTGATGGCCATAAATGTAAGTGACGGATTTTGATTCCCGACGGAAGTCATGCAGGCCCCGTCGGTAACAAAAACATTTTCGCATGCATGTAACTGGTTCCACTGGTTCAACAGGGAGGTTTTTGGATCCTTACCCATCCGGACCCCGCCCATTTCATGTATATCCAGACCCGGCGCCTGTTTATTGTCGTTCGGTACAATATTTTTACAACCGGCAATATCCAGTATTTCTGCACCCTGCGTTAAGAAATCTTTGACCATTTTTTCATCATTCTCATCATAACCAACCGAAGTGATGAGTTGCGGGATACCCCACTCGTCTTTTAATTCTTTGCTGAGGCGCACATGATTTGTTTTTTTAGGGATCACTTCTCCCTGCATTGACATATAGACAGACCAGTCGCCGGCCTCCGTCATGGATTGTTTGAATTCAGCACCAATGCCTGTCTGCTCCTTTACATCACCTGTATTGCGATAAGCCCCCCAGAAAACCAGGTAACCCCGTTGAAAATCTTCTTCCTGTTTATATACGTTCCTGAAATTCGGCATCAGGGGAGAAACCGGTCTTCTGCCGTAATAATATCCATCTTTAAATCCGTCAATACCTGCAGAAAGCGATCCCCGGTAGTTTTGAAAAGCCATATATCTTCCCAGGATATCATGGTCATTACCCAGGCCTTCCGGAAACCGGCCGGAAGTTGAATTCAACAGGATCAGGTTGCTGTTCAGGCAGGCGGCATTTACAAAAATGATCCTTGCAAAATATTCCGTGGCCTGTTTTGTTTTGGCATCAATCACCCGTACGCCGGTGGCCCTTCCTTTTTTCTCATCATAGATGATGGAGTGAACCACTGAATCCGGCCGCAGTGTGAGGTTGCCTGTTTTTTCAGCCCA
>DHWT01000149.1:0-1355 GCA_002413325.1 Chitinophagaceae bacterium UBA5175
ATCAAATCCACAAACCAGGTTGGCCACCGTAGCCGGAGCATGTATGGTGATTTCTTTCATCATTGCAAGTTACGTGTTCGCCGCCCGGATGATATCGGCAAAAACGCCGGAAGCGGTCACTTCCGCCCCGGCCCCTGCTCCCTTGATCACCAGCGGCTGTTCGGGATAACGGTCGGTATAAAAAAGCACGATATTATCTTTTCCGTACAAATGGTAGAAATCGTGGCCCGGTCCCACGTGCTGCAGTCCTACCGAGGCTTTCCCGTCTTCATAAGACGCGACGAATTTCAATTTTTTCCCTTCCGTGGCCGCCGCTTCATATAATTTTTTAAAATGGGATTCTTCCCTTTCCATCGCCTGGTAAAAATCAGCTACCGAACCTTCCCTACAGGAGGCGGGCAGAAATACCCGGTTGCTGATATCTTCCATTTCTATGACATGGCCGGCTTCGCGGGCAAGAATCATGATCTTTCGCATCACATCGGTACCACTCAGATCCAGCCGGGGATCGGGCTCGGTATACCCTTCGTCCTGTGCCTGTTTCACTACGGATGCGAATTTTGATTTACCATCGTAATGATTGAAAACAAAATTGAGCGTACCGCTGAGTACGGCTTCTATTTTTCTTATTTTATCCCCGCTGTGCAGCAGGTCGTTGAGGGTACCGATGACCGGCAGTCCGGCACCCACATTGGTTTCAAAAAAATAAGCCGCATTGAATTCCTTGGAAAGGTCTTTCAGCCGCCGGTAATAACTATAAGGCGAGGAAGAGGCAATTTTATTACAGGCTACCACAGAGATACTTTTCTGCAGGAGGTATTCATAACCCATGGCTACTTCCTTATTGGCGGTAACATCTACAAAAACTGAATTCCGGAGGTTTTTTGAATGGATGATTTTTAAAAAATCTCCCAGACGCATCGGATCACCCTTTTCCAGTTCTTCCTGCCAGTTGTTCAGGTCGATCCCCTCTTCCTGTATCAGCATCCGGCGGCTGTTGGCCAACCCGATAACGCGCACCTGTAAGCGAAGCTGGTCCAGAAGAAAATGTTTTTGTTGCGCCAGCTGCTGCAACAACCTCCTGCCCACGTTCCCGGTTCCCGTGATAAAAAGATTCAGCTGTTTAAAAGTGGCTTCAAAAAATTCCTCGTGTAATACATTCACCGCCTTCTTGACGTCTTTGGTAGAGATTACTGCAGAGATATTTCTTTCAGAAGAACCCTGGGCGATGGCCCGTACATTAATTCCGTTCCTGCCCAGCATACCGAATAATTTTCCGCTGATTCCCGGGTGGCTCTTCATATTATCTCCCACGAGGGCCACGATAGCCAGTTCTTCTTCCACGATCAAAGGCA
>DHWT01000149.1:1681-19634 GCA_002413325.1 Chitinophagaceae bacterium UBA5175
GCCTGGGAACTATCCACGCCCACACAAATGGAATGTTCTGATGAAGCCTGTGTGATCAGGATTACGTTGATCTGCTGGCCGGATAAGGCTTCGAATAAACGTTTTGAAAACCCGGGTATGCCGATCATCCCACTGCCTTCCAGACTGAGCAGGGCAATCCGGTTAATGCTGGAAATACCGCGGATACTGCTGCCGGTGGTGCTGGATACTTTTTCTATCAGGGTGCCCGGATCAGCCGGGGCAAACGTATTCTTGATCCGGACCGGGATGCCTTTGTTCATAACCGGCTGCAGGGTGGGCGGATAAATGACCTTGGCTCCGAAATGCGAAAGTTCCATGGCTTCCTGGTAGGATATATCCGGGATCACGCGGGCATTACTGACCAGGCGCGGATCGGCTGTCATCATGCCGGATACATCGGTCCAGATTTCAATTCCTTTACTGTTCAGTGCATTTCCATAAATAGCCGCGGTATAATCTGAACCTCCCCTGCCCAGCGTGGTTGTGATGCCCCGGGCATCGGAAGCGATAAAACCGGGGACGATAAAAAGGGAAGCCGCCGACGCCCGGAAATAGGCCGTCATCTTTTCCTGCGTCGAAGGGAAATCCACCAGGGCATGTCCAAAGCGGGAATCAGTTACAATCAGTTCCCGGGAATCCTTCCATTCATTAGGTACTCCCCGGGCTGCCAGGCCGGCTGATAGAATTCTGGACGATAACAATTCTCCAAAACTAAGCACACAATCCCGGGTACGTGCGGAAAGTTCCCGGAGCAGGTAGATCCCTTTTAATATATCTTCCAGCTCGTTACATGTTTTTTTCACCATACTCAGTATACTGCTCTGGCTGGTAACCGGGATCAGCTCCCGCACCGTATCGAGATGCCTTTGTTCTAAATTTTTCAGTGATACAGTATAGGATTCATCGCCGGAGGATGCTGCCGTGGCGCAATGCAATAAGCTGTCCGTAATGCCTCCGAGTGCGGAAACCGCTACAATGGTTTTATCATTTTCTTTTGCTCTGGTTATAATGACGATACACTTACTGATATTCTCGGCATTGGCTACTGAAGAGCCTCCAAACTTAAGAACCTGCATAAATAAATATTAAAAGAAGTAAAATTGAAAAAGAGAAGCTGTTTTGCAAACAGCCATGAGCCCGGGAATAATATATAATTGTATAACCCCTAAAGGGTCGTTGGGGTAATGGCAAGGGTAGCACCGGTTGTGCGGGTAATAACGGGAATATTGTTGATATGGCTGACCGGATGATTCACTGGGTAAAAGAGAGGCAAAGCTAACGAATTATATTAATGAAAATGAAACAAATCAAGATATTTTATACTATATCGGATGATTTTATTCAAATGTTTTGATTTCCTGCTCATATATTGCTCGATTTGTTGAATGAATTTTAAATTCGCTTATGAGTAACCAATCGTCCGGATTACAGGAATTCAAAAACCTGGTAGGCATTAAATTTCAGCTGTATAACAGCCTGTTTACCTCCCTGCCTTTTCACCGGATAGAGAAAACGGGCATTTTTTTATCGCTCCTGCTAACCTATTGTGAAGATGGCTATCATAAAAAACAGAGCCCGGTACGGATCATAGAAGAATTTTTCAGCAAGCATAACCCGGATGGAACGGACAGGGAAAAATCAGATATTCTTTTCCGTTTCGTGCAGTATGTGGAAAGGCAGGTGGTGCTTTTCGATGCCCTGGAAGACGCCGCTTTTACCAGTGTGAATGATATGGGCGGAACCGGCTCACTCAAACACCTTTTCTCTGAAATCATTCAATACGACAAGGAAGGGGAGCTGAAAGAAAAACTCAAAGACTATGCCGTCAGGCTCGTATTGACTGCCCACCCTACCCAGTTCTATCCTGGCCCGGTACTGGGTATTATCAATGACCTCTCCCGCGCGGTTATCGAAAATAATGCTGCCGAAATCAATACATTCATGCAGCAGCTGGGTAAAACCCCCTTTTTTAAAAAGCAAAAACCAACGCCTTACGATGAAGCCATCAGCCTGATCTGGTATCTGGAGAATGTTTTTTATCATGCTGCAGGCAAATTATTATCCTCTTTGAAATCGGAATTCCCCGATGCCGTCAGCGATCAGAACCCTGTGATCCAGATGGGCTTCTGGCCGGGCGGGGACCGCGATGGCAATCCATTTGTAAAAACGGAAACCACCCTCAAAGTGGCGGAATCCTTAAGGACGGCGCTCCTGCGTTGTTATTATTTTGACGTGCGCCGCCTCAAACGCCGCCTCACTTTTAAAGAAGTGGACCTGATCATTGCAGACTGGGAGGAAAAATTATACCAGGAACTTTTCAATCCGGATGCCGCAATCCCTTTCTATTTTGAAGATATGCTGAAAGCCATGATGAAGATCCGGGAAGTGCTCATCTATCAGAACAATGGATTATTCCTGACCCTGGTGGACAATTTCATCAGCAAGATGCGCATATTCGGACTCCATTTTGCCACCCTGGATTTGCGGCAGGAAAGTTCAGTGCATGAAAAAGTTTTGAAGATCATCCATGAACGGGATGAAATCTTGCCGGATCACTATGAGTCGTTGGACGAAAAAGAAAAATTAAAAATACTCGCCCATCAGAAAGCCGTTTCCAAAACACCTTTTTCGGATGAGCTGACAAACGATACCCTGGCCAGTGTGCGCGCGGTGAAAACCATCCAGGAGAAAAACGGCGAGGCCGGGTGTAATCGCTATATCATCAGCCAGTGCAACAGTGCACGGAATGTAATGGAAGTTTATGCTTTATTCCTGCTGGGTGGCTGGAAAAAAGACCATATCAGCCTGGACATTGTTCCGCTTTTTGAAACGGTGGAAGACCTGCAGCATGCGGCTGGAATCATGACCACCCTCTATACCAACCCTGAATACCGGGCCCACCTGAAAAGAAGAAACGGAACCCAGACCATCATGGTGGGTTTTTCAGACGGAACCAAGGACGGAGGTTATCTTATGGCTAACTGGGGAATTTATAAAGCCAAGGAAGAACTCACCCGGGTTTCACAGGAACATGGTGTGAGGGTCGTTTTCTTCGACGGACGCGGTGGCCCCCCGGCCCGGGGTGGAGGCAAAACACACCGGTTTTACTCCTCACTGGGAAAAAACATAGCCAATGAACAAATCCAGCTCACGGTTCAGGGTCAAACGGTCAGCTCCAATTTCGGCACGGTGGATTCCGCCCAGTTTAACATAGAACAGCTGGTTCACGCAGGCATCGCCAACGACCTGTTTTCAGCCCGGAAAGTTACCCTGAGCGAAGAGGAAGAGATCCTGTTGTCAGAAATGGCGGAGATCAGTTATAAAGCATATGCGGAGTTGAAGGACCATGATTATTTCACAGAATACCTCAGCGAAGTCAGTCCCCTTCAGTTTTACGGTGAAACCAATATCGGCAGCCGGCCAAGCAAAAGAAAGAATTCAGGTAAACTGGAACTCAAAGACCTGCGCGCCATTCCTTTTGTGGGGGCCTTCAGTCAGCTGAAACAAAATGTAACCGGCTACTATGGGGTGGGGGCCGCATTACAGGAAATGGAAAAGAAGGGGAAATGGAAACAGGTAAGAAATTTATACCATAATTCTCCCTATTTTAAAACCCTGCTGGACAACAGTGAAATGGCTATGAAAAAGTGCTTTTTCCCGCTTACCGAAACCTTTTCCAGGCATCCCCTGTTCGGAAAAATCTGGAGGATGATCTTTAATGAATTTGAACTTACAAAAAAATACATCTTTAAACTCTCTGGAAAACAAGAACTTATGTCGGATTACCCCATAGAACAATTATCCATCCAGATGAGGGAAAGAATTGTGCTCCCCCTCAGTACCATCCAGCAATTCGCGATTGTAAAGTACCGGGAAGCGGAAAAATCCGGATCCGCCATGAAGAAGATTTATGAAAAACTCATTATACGTTGCTCTTTCGGAATCATTAATGCAGCCCGGAATTCAGCCTGAGGTTTTTTTTTATTTTAATCGTATCCATGATGCTTTCATGAAGTAATTGCCAGGGAAAACCTGACCGATTTTAACTAATTTCGTATAGCATAAAGTGGTCGATGCCCGGCCTCCCTTTTCCACTCTTTTGAAAGCAGATTCCGGTTAAGCCGGTTGGAAAATAAAACCTGTCCCATGAACGTAATCCCCATTTGAATTTAACAGCCTCCTAATGATCAGACGTTTTTTTGGGAATTTGTATTTTCTAACCTTTCTGAACGGATTTTTGCTGGCTTCTCTTTTTTACTTCAGAATGGAATCAAATTATGAAGATGATCTTTTCCAGGCTATTCGTTCGGATATTAACAGTAAAATCCGGCCGGCCGAATCTGAAGATTCGGTGATTGTGAAAGCCATGCACCTCTGCCACGACCTGCTCATTACCCGCGAACCAGTATTTGAAGGAACGCAGTTCCGGGGATTCGAATCAGGATTGCTGGAACCTGCTTCCCTCGATCTGATGACAGCCCGAGGCGCGTGCGGTAGTTACTCCATGGTGCTGGCCCGGATCCTGCAGGGTTATCATTACCCCGTCCGGATTGCCCAAATGAAGTCGGGAGGCATTTTCGCAGCCCATAATATTGTGGAAGCCAAAACCCTGCATGGCTGGGTTGTGCTGGATCCTCTTTTTGATGTTTGTTTTGTAAATCCCTCAAATAAGCTGGCTGGTTTTGATGAGGTAAAAAACAACTGGGATTATTATAAGCCCCAGTTGCCATCCGGTTATGACATGAATTACCGGTATGAAGACGTACGATATTCCAACTGGACCAAAATTCCCATTGTAATGCCGGCACTTAAAAAAATGCTGGACCTGACCATTGGCAAACCGAAGGCAGATACGATTTCCCTAAGAACCTATTTTCTCAGAAAATATAATATTGGCTTTTACGTAAACCTGGTCATCTTTGTACTTGTTTTTTACTTTACCCTCAGCAAACTCATCCGGGCAAAGCTATTTCCACAAAAAAACATTCCGGTCACCTTTTCGAATGTTTACAAATACCTGCGCATGCGGCTTCAGGATAAGGGCCTTACCGAACGGGGCCGGGCATAATTCCTTTACCCACATATCCACATTTGCCGGTCTTTGCGTATATCAATCTCCTGCACATCCTTTCACATTATTTATATTTGAATCTTTAAACCATAAGAATGCTTAAAGTCGGCGTTTTTGGAACCGGACACCTGGGGAAATTTCATTTGAATAACTGGAAACAGATCCGCGATGCAGAAATCGTAGGATTTTATGATCCCAACAACCAGATTGCAGCAGAGGTGACTGAAAAATACCAGATCAAAAGATTCCAGGATCCGGGTGAATTGCTGGATCACTGCGATGCAGCGGATATCATTGCGCCTACACCGGCGCATTTCAGTCTTTGTGAAATGGCCATTCGTAAAGGGAAACACGTTTTTGTTGAAAAACCACTGGCTAATGATATGGAAGAAGCCAGGACCCTGCTGAAACTCGTAAAAGAATCCAATGTGAAATTGCAGGTGGGGCATGTGGAAAGATTCAACCCCGCTTTCCTGGCTTTGGAAGGCATTCCACTGCATCCCATGTTTATAGAGGTTCACCGCCTGGCTGAATTCAACCCCCGGGGTACGGAAGTGAGCGTAATCCTGGACCTGATGATTCACGACATTGATATCATTCTGCACATTGTAAACAGTGAAGTAAAAAATATCTATTCCAGCGGCGTTGCCGTTATGACGGATACGCCGGATATCGCCAATGTGCGGATTGAATTTAATAACGGATGTGTTGCCAACCTGACCTCCAGTCGAATATCCATGAAAAAAATGAGGAAAATGCGCATTTTTCAGAAAGATGCCTATATCGGCATTGATTTTCTGAATAAGAAATCAGAGATCATCAGTCTGAATCATTCGGAAAATCCCACCGATGGATTTTCTTTCGATATCGAAACCATGAATGGGACAAAATCCATCCTGGTGCGCAATCCGGAAGTGCCCAATATCAATGCCATTCGGATGGAACTGGAGAAATTTACTGAATCCGTACTGCAAAATAAACCCACCCTGGTGTCAGAGCTGGACGGATACCGGGCCATGGATGTTGCCCATCAGATCCTTCAGAAAATAAAATACAATTCCATCAACAGCTGATCCATGTTGCAACCGGGAAGAAAGATCCATATCACCTGGTACGTGCTGAGCGACTATATATCAGCGATCCTTTCCTGGATGATCCTTTATTTCACCAGGCGCGCCCTTCTGGATGAGGCGATTTTTATCGATGGAAAAATTTTTCTCAACAACCGGTTCTGGCTTGGGCTGGTGCTTATACCTGCAGGCTGGATTATTTTTTATGCGCTGACGGGCACCTATCATTCCCTGTATAAGAAATCCCGGCTGAACGAATTTTCAAGTACAGCAGTTTCCGGCATGATCGGATGCACCATTTTGTTTTTTGCCATTGTCATTAATGATCCGCAGACAGATTACCGGTATTATTACAAAGCGTATTTTACTTTTCTGATCATGCATTTCCTGATCACCTGGACCGGCAGATGGCTTATACTCTTCCTTACAAAAATGCAGATCCGCAAGGGAAAAATTGTATTCAACACCCTGCTCCTGGGGTCCGGATCCACCGGGTTAAAAACCTATGAAGAAACCGTCAGCGGGCTCCGTTCCAATGGGTATCATTATACCGGTTATGTACAACCGGATACTACGGGGGACCCCATGAATATTCCCCTCTCCTGCCTGGGCACTGCCGATGAGCTGGAAAAACTGGTTGACCGGGAGCATATCCGGCTGGTCGTGGTCGCCATGGACAAAAACGAACAGGAAGCAGCAGAAAAAATGATCCAGCGCCTCAGCGAAAAAGACCTGGAGATTAAAATAATCCCAGATATCCTCGATATCCTGTCCGGTTCGGTTAAAACCAGCAACCTGTTCGGTGCCCTGCTCATTGACATACATACGGGCCTCATGCCTGAATGGCAAATGCATATTAAACGCCTGGTCGATGTATTGTTTTCAGTTATTGGCCTCATCGGGCTTTCGCCCCTGCTTGTATATGCTGCCATCCGTGTAAAAATGAGCTCCCCGGGTCCTGTATTTTATTCCCAGGAAAGAACCGGTTACAAAGGAAGAAAGTTCATGATCCATAAATTCCGCTCCATGATTAAAAATGCGGAATTACAGGGTCCCAGTTTATCCTCCGAAAAGGACGACCGGGTTACCCGGTGGGGGAAAACCATGCGGAAATGGCGCATTGATGAACTCCCCCAACTGTTCAACGTAATCCGGGGCGAGATGAGCCTGGTTGGCCCCAGGCCTGAAAGACAGTATTATATTGACCGCATTCTCCAGCGAACTCCTTATTTTAAATACCTGCTGAAAGTAAAACCGGGCATCACTTCCTGGGGTATGGTACAATTCGGATACGCAGAAAACGTTGATGAAATGGTAGAGCGGATGAAATACGATCTGATCTATATTGAAAACATTTCCCTGGCCCTCGACTTAAAAATCATGATGCATACTTTACTTACGATTTTTAAGGGCAAAGGGCGGTAAGTATTCAAACCAGTGCTTATTTGAAAAAATTTCTCATATTCCCGGCTTTGTTTTTTATTCTTACAGCCAGCGGTCAGTCTGCCTGGAATCAGTCCCTCCGTTACGAATTGCATGTGAAATTCAACCCTTCAGAAAAATCACTCGACGCGATTATGAAACTGGAGTATACCAATCATTCGCCCGACACACTTTCCTATATCTGGTTTCACGTATGGCCCAATGCCTATCGCAACGACAGAACCCCTTACAGTGAACAGCAACTGGAAAATGGCGATACCCGTTTTTATTTTTCTTCCAAGGAACAGAAAGGATACCTGAACCGGCTGGATTTCCGGGTGAACGGGGTATTGGCTTCCATGCAGGATCACCCGGAATTTATTGACGTGGTGAAATTAATCCTGCCCAGGCCCCTGTTACCCGGCGACAGCATAACCATTTCATCTTCCTTTCACCTGCGTCTTCCATTTAATTTCAATGGGAACGGGTACAACGCCCACCATGTTGAGTTGCGTAACTGGTACCCCGAACCTGCCGTATATGACCGGCATGGATGGCATCCCATGCCCTTCCTGGTCCAGGGCGGCGCTTTCCACGAAGCAGCGGATTATACCGTGGAGATCGAATCGCCTCCGGCATATTGTATAGCAGCAGGAGCTGTTGCAGATACCCTGTCTCACACATCAACATCCGTGCTCTGCCGCTTTCACTTAAAAAATGCAAATTCCTTTGCCTGGATTGCGGATACCCGCTACCATTTGAAATCAGACAGTCTGGAAACTGCATCCGGACAACCTGTCAGGATACAATTATTTTATACATCAGACCATTTCAACGATTACAGCAAACTGCTTGTAGCAGTCAGAAATGAAATGAGGCAGTTAACAGAATGGATCGGAGCCTATCCAAACCCGACCCTGAGTATCATCCAGGCCGATGCGATGGCGGATCAGGATTTTACAGGCCTGGTTTGCATGGGCATAAACCCGGTTTTTATTAACCTCCAGTCCAGGCTGCGGAAAGCCATACTGGGACAGTGGTTTCAAACCATCCTGTTAACCGATCAAAGAGATCATCCCTGGTTTTCCAGAGGATTTATGAGTTATTATGAACAACGCCTCATCAATCCATACCCGCAGGAAAATCCTGACCGGTCTGCCTTTACCAATGATAATTTATGGCTTAGGGTAGCAGAAAATGAAAAAACGACCCAGCCCGTTTCAACCGCTTCCCCGGAATTCAGTGCCCCGAACGATTCCCTGATGGCAGGTAACAAAGCGGGATTATGGCTCGCCAGGGTCCGGGACTCAGCCGGAACCGGGCGCTTCGATCAAACCATGCTGAACTATTTTTCAAACTGGAAATTCAGACATCCTTACCCGGAGGATTTCAAAATGATCCTGGATACGACTTCCGGAAAAAATCTTCAAACCCTGTTCGATAAATTAAACGGCAATGAATCTTTCTGTTCCCTTTCGGGGAACAGAATTTTGAAACCCGCATTTATTTTCTCTTCCAGGAACAGCACGCGGAATAATTATATTGGCCTGGCGCCTGCGGCGGGCTATAACCGCTACGATGGTTTTATGCTCGGTGCATTGATCCATAATATCAACCTCCCTGAAAATAAATTTGAATTTCTTTTCACACCATTATATGCTTTTGGATCGAAAACAGCTGAAGGACTCGGAAGGCTGGGCTATTCCTGGCATCCGGAAAATCATTTTAGCAAAATAACCATCGGGATCAATGGCGGGCGCTTTGACACCAATAAGGCCACGGACAGCACAGGAAATAACCTGTTTGAAAACTTTACCAAAATTGTTCCCTATATCCGGCTGGAATTCAAACCTTCCAATCCCAGGAGTACCATCAGAAAATGGATGGATTTTAAAACTTACCTGATTACAGAAAAAACCTTCGGACAATACGCCGTCTCTTCAAAGGATTCGCTCATTCATCCGAATTCGGTAGCTGCCGGTTTTCGTTATGTAAACCAATTGAGTTTTAACCTTCAGGATGCCCGGGCGTTGTATCCATATGATTTCCGGGCGGAATTTCAGCAAAGTGAATTGTTTTACCGGATCAACCTGCAGGCCAATTATTTTTTGAATTATCCAGGCGGCGGCGGCCTGCAGGTACGTTTTTTTGCATCCAAGTTCGGTGTCTGGAACAGTAGTAACAGTTCCCTGGTTTCCCGGTATGAGCCTAAATTGCTGGGTGTGACAGGCGAAGAAGACTATTTATATGAAGATTATTTTGCAGGCCGCTCTGCTTCTTATGCGATCGAAAACACATCGGTTCCCAATGGCGGATGGCAGGCCCAGCAAATCATGAACCGGGACGGCGGATTAAAATTGCGGATCGACGATTATGATTATGTACAGGGTAAGTCCGCCAACTGGGTAACAGCCCTGAACTTCAATACCACGCTGCCGGCTACACTGTTTCCGTTCCCCCTGCCACTCCGGATATTCTTTGATGTGGGAACCTATGCAGAAGCCTGGCAAAACAATCCGCCGACCAGCCGGTTTTTATACACAGGAGGCATCCAGCTGAGCCTGTTCCATGATCTGTTGAATATTTACGCACCCCTGGTGTACAGTAACGACCTGAGCAACGCATTGGGATCGACCTCTTTCGGGGAAAAAATTACCTTCAGTATTGATATCCAACATATCAATTACAAAAAATTAATCAGGAAGCTGCCGGATTATGAATGAAACAGTTAAAAATATCAGGTATTTGAGCCGGGATGAGATTGATTCGGAGAAATGGGATCGATGTATTCTCGAAGCTTTTAACGGACTTATTTATGCCCGGTCTTTTTATCTGGACTGGATGTCTAAAAATTGGTCTGCCTTGGTATTGAATGACTATGAAGCCGTAATGCCACTCACCTGGAACAGGAAATACGGGATTTCCTATTTATACCAGCCCTATTTTACAAAAACCCTGGGTGCTTTCGGGAAAAGTACCCTTCCTTTTGAAATCTCCTCCTTTTTAAATGCGATACCTGGGAAATATAAATACTGGGATATTGATCTGAATGAAAACAACTTCGTTACCAGCGAAATTAAGAACTTCAGAATAAAACAATACGAGCGCACCAATTACTTCCTGTCTCTTCAGGACGGATATCAACAAATTCAGCTTCACTATAAAAGATTGGCAAACCGGATGAAGAAAAAAGCCACAGAAAACCAGCTGCAAATAATCAGGGGTGAAGACCCGGCTGCCATTATCCAATTATATCGTCAGGGTTATGCAAACAGGCACCGTTCTATGCCGGGTTCCGTTTATGAAAGACTAAAAAACTGCACAGGTATTGCATTTAAAAATAATATGGCTGGCACCTATCTTGCCCAATCCCCATCCGGGGAAACCCTGGCTTATTATATTATTCTGCAGGATGAAAAATTTATTTATTCCCTGCTCGGCGGCAGCACAACGGCTGGCAAAAAAATGGGCGCTTTTTATTTCCTGACAGATGCTGTGATCCGTGAGTATGCCGGTTCAAAAAAAATATTTCGCTTTGAGGGTTCTGATATACCGGGAATTTCTTTCTTTGATACGTTATTCGGCCCGCAAAGAATTTCATATCAGCATCTTTCAATGAATAACCTGCCCTTTCCCCTGCGGCTTTTTAAATAAGTCCCATGATCAAAAAAGAACGAAATCATCTTTTGTTTATCGTCCTGGGATCGGTATGTCTGAATTTTCTGAATTCGCCCCTCAATGAAAACTTTTTCGACGATAAGGAAATTTTCAGATATGCGGGCCTGGTCATTTACAAAGGTGGCGTCCCCTATCGGGATGTATTTGATCATAAACCGCCCCTCATTTATTTTTTAAACGCCATGAACTGGTATTTCAGCCCCTGGGTAACCTGGATGATGGATACCCTGCTGGTTCTTTTCGCCACCCTGCTTTTTTACCGGCTCTGTAAAAAGAACAAAATAGCCTGGCCCTGGTTCCTTCCCCTCATTTTTAATCTGCTCATCCGGTACAGCCTGGTTTCTTTTGGCAATGGCATGACCAGGGAATATACAGCAGCCTTTCTGCTTATTTTCTTTTGCATCATGCTGGGGAATGCAGGTCACAAGTATTTTTTAATGGGACTGCTTACCGGGCTGACGGCGTGGATGCAGCAGGACGCCCTGATAACACTTGCACCTTTTATGGCCTATTCGCTCTTTGAACCCCCCGCACCGGCAAAGAGCGTTATGGGTAAAAGACTGCTGGCTGCCGGGGCAGGTTTTATGGTTATTTCCCTCCCACTGGTCCTTTATTTTATTACGAATCAGTCCCTATCTTATTTATGGCAGGATGCTTTTGTGTTCAACCTTCATGCACCCGGCATCCAGCCGGATATTATAGAGAAAATAAAAGTGATTAAACACGCCCTTCATGAAGTCGAATATGAAATGGCTTTTTATACAGCTCTCATTTTGGGTCTTGCCGGCTTTTTTATGAAGCATAAAAAACCGGGCTTACTGGGCATGTCGCTTCTCGCTCTTTTATTTTCTTTTGCGGGAGAATTCCTGAGTGGACGGCTGAAAGCCGGAAACTCCTTTACTTATTATCTGCTGCCGCTGGCGGCCACCATACCCATCCTGGTATGGGTCGTTTTTTCAGGAACCCAGGTTTCCTTTTTACAGGAAAAAAGGGCCCAGCTCATTTTCAGTATTATGATCAGCGCAACGTTATTTTTAGGGACACTGAGGTATGCTGCCGGTTTTCGTTTAACAGGGAATAAATCAGGATTGTTTGTAGATATTCCTGAAAAAGAATACCTGAAAACCCAGAAATTATCTGACTATCAATTATATGTTTTCGACGATTCAAACCTCATATACCTGTATAATTATTTCAGGATCCTCTCTCCTTCCCCCTGGATTTATCATTACATCTGGGGCTGGAGTTCAGACTGGGATACCGGTAATAAGAATTTTTATTCCATTCTACGGGATCTGCAATCGCATAAGACCCGATTTATCCTGGATTGTTCTGAAGCAAGGAATACAATGAGATTCAGTCCGGCTTATCCTGAATGGAAGCAGTTTCTTCAAAGCTATTACGTCAGGATATCAACAGATTCCTCAAACCGGAGTTTGTGGAGGATCCAATAGTTCTTCTGCTATGGCGAGGTCCAGCGGAGTAGTTATTTTAATATTATTCACTTCACCTTCCACCAGGTGTACGGGATGATCGGAAGCTTCCACAACGGAAGCATCATCGGTAAAAACATCCCGGTAAACCGTTTGGTAAGCCGGCAATAAAATATTGCTCAGGAAAGTCTGTGGCGTCTGCACTAGTTTGATATCGGTTCTTTTAACCGATTGAGGTCCTTTCTCTGTGAGGATTCGCACACTATCCTTAGAGTCAACACAGGGGATGGCTGAACCAAAACGAATGGTTTCCTCAAAACAAAGATGGATCAGGGAAGGGGTCAGCAAACAGCGAACGGCATCATGTATAAAAACAACCGATTCATCACGGACCATTGAAAGTCCCCTTTGCACGGAATGAAAACGGGTGTTTCCACCTGTTATGGTCTGAATCGGATGGAATGAATCCATTTCATCACAAATAGCCCGGCCGGTATCATAATATGATTCAGGAAGCACCAGTATGATATGTATGTCTTTGTAAGACTTAAGGAAAACATGCAGCGTATACCAGAGAACCGGTTTGTTATGGATTAAAAGAAACTGCTTGGGTAAAACGGAGCCCATGCGCAATCCTGAACCACCCGCAACGATTACAGCATATTTTTTCATCCGGAATTTATTCTGTGGTCTCCTATAGTGCTTCCATTTCAACGCACTCATTTATTCGCCCAGGTCCCTCAATCTATCAGGGGGACAGTATCCCTGATCCCTCCTTGTTTATTTATCAATGAGTACCCGCTGACATTCCTTCAGGAGCCTTGATTTGTCTATAGCTACGGTACCCACGGCTTCACAAACCAAACCACCTGCCAGGTTTGCAATCTCCGCCATCAGCCGGGTATTCCCAGTTAATGCATAAACCAGGGTTGCAACCGCAATCACCGTATCCCCGGCTCCTGAAACATCAGCAACATTCCGGATATGGGAGGGAACCATATGGGATTCCTGTCCGTCTTCATAAAAGACACCCTTCTCCGACAAAGTGATAAATGATATCCGGTGATTCAGTTCAGATTTGAGTTTCTGATGAATCAAGGCCAGGGTATTTTCATTAACATCTTCCACCAATAAATTCAGCGCTTCACGGGCTTCTTTCAAATTGGGTTTGAAAATGTCGACACCCCGATATTCAAAAAAATGTTTTCTTTTGGGATCCACGGCCGTAATCACCGAATTACTTTTACAGATGTCAATCAGGGTACGGATGATTTTTTCTGTAAGTACCCCCTTGTTATAATCCTCAAAGATGATGGCCGCGGGCGATTCTTCTTTGATATAACGTTCAACCTGTCTGATCAGTTTTTCTTCCTGCTCGGGATGCAGCGGTTGCAGGGTTTCTGAATCCAGTCGCATCATTTGCTGGTTGCGGCTGATGACGCGCATTTTGTTGGTGGTGATGCGGCTGCCGGATTTCAGCATATATTCTGTATCAATCTTTTTTTCATTGAGTAGTGCGGTAAGAATCTGCCCGTCCTCATCCTCCCCGATCACGGAAAAAACAGAAACAGGCGTTCCCAGAGATGCCAGGTTCAGCGCCACATTGCCAGCACCACCGATACGATACTCCTTCCGGTCCACGGTTACAACCGGCACCGGAGCTTCAGGAGAAATCCTTTCCACACTACCCCACCAGTAGGTGTCGAGCATCACATCCCCGATGACGCCGATTTTAACGGTTGAAAATGTTTTAAATAATTCTTTGAAATCAATCGATGCCATATTATTCCGTCTTGTTTTTCCGGTTACCGGAATTCGCAATATAATACAAAGGAATGCCCAGCAGCGCTATAATCAGACCGGGCCAGGTAAATTCAGGCTTATAAATAATCAGCAGTATGCAAAAGCTGGTTCCCATCAGCATATAGAGTATGGGTAATACCGGGTACCCGAAGGCTTTATAGGGCCTGGGCAACTCCGGTCTTTTTTTCCGGAGTATAAAAATACCAAGAATGGTCAGAACATAAAAAATGACGACCACAAAAGAAATCATATCAAGCAGGTCGCCATATTTTCCGCTCAGGCATAGTACCGAAGCAACGGCAAACTGCGCCCAAAGCGCCCATTGCGGTACGGCATTCCTGTTAAGTGTTCCTGCCTGCCGGAAAAATAGTTTATCCCGGGCCATCGTGTAATAAACCCGGGCGCCGGAAAGGATCAGCCCGTTATTACAACCGAAGGTGGCCACCATGATCAGGAGGGCGATGATCTTCGTACCCGGTTTCCCGAAAATGACCTGGGATGCAGCCACGGCAATCCGGTCTTTTTCCGCATGGGCAATATCATGCAGCGGCAGCACCGCGATATACATCAGGTTGGCACAAACATAAATAATGGTAACGATCAGGGTACCCAGGAAAAGAGATGCCCCGATATTCCGTTGCGGATTTTTTATTTCGCCGGCGATGAAAGTGACATTGTTCCAGGCATCACTGCTGAAAACCGAACCAACCATTGCCGCGGCAATGCCACCGAACAGGGCAGCTCCACTGATAGGCGTGATATTGAAACCCAGAGACGGATGGCATATATCCCGCAGGCTGGTGCGGGTGGCCTGCCAGGCACCGTTCCAGTTGGCATGCCATACCTCGGGGCGAAAAGCCAGGAATCCGGCTACGATAAGGCCGAATAAAGACAGGAGTTTGGTAGAAGTGAAAATATTCTGAATCCATTTGCTGCCTTTAACACCACGTGTATTCGTGTACGTTAGAAAACCGATAATGGCAATCGAAGCCAGCTGGGCGGCGCTGATGGTAAAATAAGACGGATCACCGCAGGCATTGGTGCCGGTCTGTAAACGGAGTATATGATTGTCTTCACTGAGTATGGGAATCAGGTAGGCGGCATATTTGGAGAAAGCAACGCCGACAGCCGCAATCGTACCGGTTTGAATGACCGCAAAAAAACTCCATCCGTATAAAAATCCCGTAAGGGGGCTATAGGCTTCTTTAAGATAAACATACTGTCCGCCTGCTTTGGGAAACATACCACTGAGTTCCCCATAACTCACGGCAGCTGTTAGCGTCATGAAACCGGTGATCAGCCACACCCCGATCAGCCATCCGGCACCTCCTACATTCCGTACGATATCCGCGCTGACCAGGAAAATACCCGAACCGATCATGGATCCTGCCACAATCATGGTTGCATCCATCAATCCCAGAGTCGGTTTAAAAGAATGGCTTTCTGAGGACATAGAACGATTTGACCCGGAAGATAGTAAATCGAATGGAAAACCACCGGGTGCAGCCGGATCTACTTTTTCTTATAGGCGGCATTCAGGCCATTGATGAGGTCATCTGTTATATTATAGGCAGTATCCCGTATATAAATAAAAGAATTGGCTTCGTCGGAAATAATATAATTATAGCCCTTTACCTTATTATATTCTTTAAGAAAATCATCAATTCTTTTTCTGATATCCGCTTTCATATCCTCGTTATTTTTCAGCAGGGATTCCTGCAGGGTCTGTTTGCGCATCTGGTAATTCTGCTGCATCTGGGCATATTCCTGTTGGGCCTCCTGGCTTTCAGCTTGCGACATGGTATTACCTTTTTTCTGCCATTCCGTAATTTTTTTCTGATAATTTTTTTCCATGCCGCTGAGTTCGGCATTCATTGCATTTTCCTTTCCCTTTACCTGATCGAGCACGTCTTTGAAGTATTGATACCTTGCTTCCAGGGTGTCGATATTGAAATAAGCCATCCGGAAATTACTGCCCGCAGCCTGGGTTCCTCCTGAACCATAAACCACAACCGGAGCCGGCTGTGGTTTATGGTATATTACATAAAATAAAACACCGGTAAGCAGCAAAGCCAGTAAACCGGGAACCATTGCGATATTTCTCATACGAATGAATGTAAAATGAAAGATCAGTATACCGTATATAAAAGTAGGAAGCATTTCTGCTTCCTACTGCATAATTATTCTTAAAGTTTGGCCTATTCTTCTTCGTCAAACTGCATGGCTTCGCGGGTGTTCTGGAGCAATTCGTATTCTTCCTTGCTTCCCACGATCATGTTTTCAAACTCACGCAATCCGGTACCGGCCGGGATCGGATGACCTGTAATGACGTTTTCCTTGAGACCCATCATGTCGTCTGTTTTACCCTGGATGGCAGCAGAAGACAGCACTTTCGTGGTTTCCTGGAAAGAAGCAGCTGAAATCCAGCTTTGCGTTCCCAGGGAAGCCTTGGTAATACCGAGCAACATCGGCGCAGAAGTGGCCGAGTGGGCATCACGGAATTCCGCCAGTTTTTTATCGTTACGGCGCAGGATCGAATTTTCCTCCCGCACTTCACGCAAACTCACAATCTGACCGGGTTTCAGTTTGGTCGAATCGCCCGCTTCGGTAACTACTTTTTTGTCGAAGATCCAATCGTTTTCGTCGAGGAATTCTATCTTGTCAACCGTTTCATCTTCCAGGAAACGCGTATCTCCCGGATCCACAATATTCAGTTTACGCATCATCTGCCTTACAATCACTTCAATATGCTTATCGTTGATCTTCACACCCTGCAAACGATACACTTCCTGGATTTCATTCACCACGTATTCCTGAACGGCGAAGGGACCCTTGATAGCCAGTATGTCAGCTGGTGCAACCTGTCCGTCGGATAGCTGGGCACCGGCTTTGATAAAGTCACCATCCTGTGCCAGGATCTGGCGGGTCAGGGGAACCAGGTACTTCTTTATGATACCATCCTTGGCTTCCACGATAATTTCGCGGTTGCCTCTTTTGATATTACCAAAGGTTACAACACCGTCAATTTCTGAAACTACAGCAGGGTTGCCCGGGTTCCTGGCTTCAAACAATTCCGTAACACGAGGCAAACCACCGGTGATATCCCGGAGTTTTCCAAGTACACGGGGAATCTTTACAATTACCTGACCGGCGCGGACTTCTTCGCCTTCTTCCATAATGATATGGCTGCCGACCGGCAGGTTATAGTTCTTCACTTCCTTACCACCCTCAACCACGATACCCGGTATTTTTGTTTTATCCTTCGTATCTATTACCACTTTCTCCCGGTGACCGGTCTGTTCATCGGCTTCTTCGCGGTAGGTAATTCCTTCCAGCACATTTTCAAATTTCAGTTTACCGGAAATTTCGCTGATGACCACATTGTTAAAAGGATCCCAGGTGCAGATCACATCGCCTTTGGCAACTTTCTGTCCGTCTTTCACAGTCAGGGTTGC
>DHWT01000149.1:19951-21507 GCA_002413325.1 Chitinophagaceae bacterium UBA5175
TCACCGGTACGCCCGATAACTACGGGCACTTTCGCCCCATCGTTATTTTCAGCCAGTACGGTTCTTAAACCGTCGAACTGGATCGTACCGTCGAATTTGGCCATGAGTGAAGATTCTACCGAAGCAGATCCCGCAACACCCCCTACGTGGAAGGTACGCAGGGTAAGCTGTGTGCCCGGTTCACCGATCGACTGGGCAGCGATGATACCAACGGCATCCCCCTTCTGAGCTGTGTAACCGGTTGCCAGGTTCTTACCATAACATTTTACGCAAACCCCTCTCTTGCTTTCACAGGTAAGTACGGAACGGATTTCGACCGTTTCAATGCCTGCTTCTTCAATTTTCTTCGCAACTTCTTCCGTGATCTCGATACCACCCGGTGCGATGATCTGATCCGTTTGTGGATCGTATATATCGTGGAGTGAAACGCGACCCAGAATACGGTCGTATAATGGTTCCACAATATCTTCATTATCCTTCAGTGCCGTAGTGGCAATACCTCTTAACGTACCGCAGTCTTCCTCCTTGATTACCACATCCTGGGCCACATCCACGAGACGACGGGTGAGGTACCCGGCATCGGCTGTTTTAAGCGCCGTATCCGCAAGACCTTTACGCGCACCATGTGTAGAGATGAAGTAATCCAATACATTTAAACCTCCCTTGAAATTGGAAAGGATCGGATTCTCGATGATTTCACTTCCGGTAGAGCCTGATTTCCTGGGTTTGGCCATCAGACCACGTATGCCGGCCAGCTGTTTGATCTGTTGTTTGGATCCACGGGCACCGGAATCGAGCATCATGTAAACAGAATTGAATCCCTGTTTGTCTGAACTCAACTCCCGGATCAGTGTTTCGGTGATACGTGTATCCACCCTTGACCAGATGTCAACGATCTGGTTATATCTTTCATTATTCGTGATCAGACCGGTATTATAGTTGTCCCACACTTCATCTACTTCCACTTTCGCATTCACCAGCAATTCTTCCTTGGTGTCCGGGATGATCAGGTCATTGATACTGAATGATAACCCGCCGCGGAAGGCCATACGGAATCCGAGGGTCTTGATATCATCCAGGAACTTGGCCGTTTTGGGAACGTTGGTCCATTTGATGATATTCCCGATGATTTCGCGCAGGGATTTCTTGGTGAGCAACTGGTTTACAAATCCTACTTCGACAGGCGTAAACTGATTGAAAAGCACACGGCCTACCGTTGTTTCCAGCAATTTCTTCTCGAGCACATCATGCTCGTTCCTTACGTTCACTTTTACCTTGATGTAAGCATGCAGATCCAGCTGACCTTCATTATAGGCGATAATCACTTCTTCCGGACTGTAAAAAGCTTTTCCTTCGCCCTTTACTTTCTCGGTAGCAGTTGATTTCTTTCCCTTTGTTATATAATACAATCCCAATACCATGTCCTGTGAAGGCAGGGTAATGGGCGTGCCGTTTTGCGGATTCAGGATATTGTGACTGGACAACATCAGCAACTGGGCTTCCAGAACGGCTGCACTGCTCAGTGGAACGTGCACGGCCATCTGGTCACCGTCAAA
>DHWT01000149.1:21762-23391 GCA_002413325.1 Chitinophagaceae bacterium UBA5175
TCTGGTCACCGTCAAAATCCGCGTTGAAAGCCGTACATACCAGCGGATGAAGCTGGATGGCCTTTCCTTCAATAAGTTTGGGTTGGAATGCCTGTATGGACAAACGGTGAAGGGTCGGGGCCCGGTTCAGCATCACAGGATGTCCCTTCAGAATATTTTCAAGAATATCCCATACGATGGCTTCTTTACGGTCAACCAGCTTGCGGGCCGACTTCACCGTTTTCACGATACCTCTTTCAATCAGTTTACGGATGATAAACGGTTTGAACAGTTCGGCCGCCATATCCTTGGGCAATCCGCATTCGTGCAGTTTCAATTCAGGACCTACCACGATTACGGAACGACCGGAATAGTCAACGCGTTTCCCGAGCAGGTTCTGGCGGAAACGACCTTGTTTCCCTTTGAGTACGTCACTCAGTGATTTCAGCGCCCTGCCACCCTCCGCTTTCACGGCGTTGGACTTACGGCTGTTATCGAAAAGAGAATCGATGGCTTCCTGCAGCATTCTTTTTTCGTTACGCAGGATCACTTCCGGTGCCTTGATCTCCAGCAAACGCTTGAGGCGGTTGTTACGGATGATCACACGCCGGTATAGGTCATTTAAGTCTGAAGATGCAAACCGGCCGCCATCCAGGGGCACCAGCGGACGTAATTCAGGTGGGATAACAGGAATATATTGCATCACCATCCATTCCGGACGGTTTGTAATTCTTGTGTTGGCATCACGGAAACTTTCAACAACGCTGAGGCGCTTCAATGCATCGGCCTTCCGTTGCTGGGAGGTTTCGTTGGCGGCTGCCGCACGCAGGTCAAAACTCAGCTGGTCCAGGTCTATGCGCTGTAATAAATCATGCACGGCTTCGGCCCCCATCTTGGCAATGAACTTGGAAGGATCCTCGTCGGGCAGGTACTGATTGTCTTTCGGAATTGTCTCCAGTATTTCCAGATACTCTTCTTCCGTCAGCAGGTCACCCTGATTCTGGTTTTTATCTGCGCGGATACCTGGCTGGATCACCACGTATCTTTCATAATACACAATACTCTCCAGTTTCTTTGAACTCATACCCAACAGGTAACCGGTTTTGTTGGGGAGACTTTTAAAATACCAGATATGGACGACCGGAACAACCAGTTTAATATGCCCCATGCGTTCCCGGCGCACCTTCTTCTCTGTTACTTCCACACCGCAACGGTCGCAGACAATCCCTTTATAACGAATTCTTTTATATTTTCCGCAGGCACATTCGTAGTCTTTTACGGGACCGAAAATGCGTTCGCAGAACAAACCATCCCTTTCAGGCTTATAGGTTCTGTAGTTGATGGTTTCCGGCTTCAAAACCTCTCCATAAGATCTTTCCAGAATGGAATCGGGAGAAGCAAGCCCGATGGTAATTTTTGAGAAAGTGGCTTTGGGACGATTTTCTTTTTTAATAGCCATATATTAATATCAGGTTTTTAAAAGATAAGTTACCACCCATGCATTTACAAAGCAGTTTACAGCAGGAGGCCTCCACCTCAATTTGCAACTTACTTCATTGAAAATCAATAATTTACAGAGAAAATGATTCTGAAAATGCCAGCATAAGGAGGGCAAAGGTACGGGGTTTGGATTAATTTACCAAGATATGG
>DHWT01000006.1:0-16582 GCA_002413325.1 Chitinophagaceae bacterium UBA5175
CAATCCCGAACCGGAATCCGAAGATGTCCGGACCACTTTATACTGGAATCCCAACCTGACTGTGGATAAGGGGAAGACCAGTTTCACCATTCCATTTTACAATAGTGATGTCACCCACGAGTTCCGGATTATACTGGAGGGACTCAATGAAGATGGGAAACTCATCCACCTGGAACAGATTGTGGAATAAAGCGTAACGCTGAACGCCTGAAGCATTTGAAAAGCGTGGTGTATTATGAATGGATTCGGTAAGGTTATAATTGAACAACCATAATTGTCCGCATGAAAATCAGGGAAATCATTCAACACCTGGAATCGGTGGCCCCGTTGGAATACCAGGAAGATTATGATAACAGCGGGCTGATAGCTGGAAATGCCGAAGCGGATTGTACCGGCATACTGGTCAGCCTGGACTGTACCGAACAAACGATCCGGGAAGCCAGTGAAAAAAAATGCAATCTCATCGTTTCCCATCACCCGCTGATTTTCAGACCCATCCGGCGCATCATACCGGAAAATGGGGTCGGCAGGTCCCTGATAAAAGCCATCCGGGCGGATATTGCGATATATGCCATCCACACCAACCTGGATCATATCATCACCGGTGTCAATGCCTCCATAGCGGATAAACTCGGCCTCGTGAACCGTAAAATCCTTTCTCCCAAAGGAATGGATCCCTCCGTTGGGTCGGGGTTGACTGGCGATTTAAAAAAAGCAGTTTCGGAGCAGCAGTTTTTAAGGGATCTCAAAACGGCTTTCGGCGTACCGGTTATCCGTTACAGCCCCCTGACCGGTAATCAGGTATCCCGGATAGCCCTTTGCGGTGGAGCAGGCAGTTTTTTGATTTCCAATGCCTTACAGGCAGGAGCCGGCTTTTTTATCAGCGCCGACATCAAATATCATGAGTTTTTTAGCGGAGAGGGTAAAATGGTCATCGCAGATATCGGTCATTATGAAAGTGAGCAATTTACAGTGGACCTGCTCCATGATGTTATCCTCGAAAAATTTCCTAACTTTGCCGTCCTTAAATCGGGCACGCTTACAAACCCGGTCAATTATTATATCTAAACTATGGCCAACGTCAAAGAATTTTCAGTAGAAGAAAAATTAGCCTCTCTGATCAGTCTTCAGAAGATAGAATCCAAATTAGATGAATATAAAGTATTGAAGGGGGAGCTTCCGATGGAAGTGAGTGACCTGGAAGATGAGATCCAGGGTCTGAATGCACGGCAGACCCGCGTGGAAGAAGAAATCAACGGCATCCAGGAATTCATTGCCCAGAAAAAGCAGGGCATGAAGGATTCTGAGGAACTGATTAAAAAATACGAAAAACAGAGCGAGAACGTAAAGAACAGCCGCGAGTTTGAGGCCATCAATAAGGAAATTGAAATGCAGCAGCTGGAAGTGAAACTTTCAGAAAAACATATTAAGGACGCCCAGGAAGAAGTGGCTGAGAAAGTCCTGTTGCTCGATAAAGCAAAAAAAGCACTCGCCACCAAGGAATCCGTACTGAAGAATAAAAAAGAAGAACTCGATAAGATCATCGCGGCTACAGAAAAGGAAGAACGCCATTTTTCAAAATTATCAGCTGAAGCCCGCGAAAAGATTGAACCCCGGTTACTCCATTCCTACGATCGTATCAGAACCAACTACCGTAACGGGCTGGCTGTGGTTCCGGTGGTTCGCGATGCCTGCGGAGGTTGTTTCAATGCCATACCCCCCCAGCGGCAGAGTGAAATCCGCCAGCACAAAAAAATTATTGTTTGTGAAAACTGCGGGCGGATCCTGGTAGACAACGAACTCAGCGACGGCATTGATGTGAAATAAGCTTTTGCCGGATGCCCGGGTCGATTATCTTGCATCATGACCCGGATGGCCCATCCCGTATTTATCATAACCTATCTGTTTTGTTCCTTTTCATTCATCCCCCCCGGCGGGACGCAGGTTCCCTACCGGTTTGATTTTAATGCAGACTGCCGGAAAGCCTATGATGAAATCATCCGGCTGCGGCTCAATGCGGGTAAACAGATACTGGAAGCGGAAAAAAAGGCAGACCCCAATAACCTTATTCCCTGGTTCCTAGATAATTACATCGATTTTTTCACCCTTTTTTTTAATGAAGATCCCGGGGAATACCAGCGTCGGAAACCATCGGCCGACCAACGCTTGGAGATCCTGAAAAAGGGAGATCCGGCATCCCCTTTTTATCTGTTTACCAGGTCGGTCATCTATTTCCAGTGGGCTGCCATCGATATTAAATTCGGCGATCGCTGGGATGCCGCCTGGTTGTTCCGCCGGTCTTTTCTGGCCGGGAAAGAGAACCTGGAAAAATTCCCGGGCTTCCAGCCCTCCCTGATGCTGCAGGGATCCATGCAGGTGGCTGCCGGTACCATTCCCCCCGGGTATCAGTGGCTGAGCAGCCTGCTGGGAATACGCGGAACGATTGATGCCGGTATGCGTAACCTGGAAAATGTACTGAACAGTAACGATCCGGAAGCCGTCATTTTTCATGAGGAATCCGCTTTTTATTATCTCTACCTGAAATTCTATATCCTCAACCAACGGGAACAGGTATTCCGGTACGTTCATCATCAAAACTGGGATACCCGTAATAACCATCTTTTTGCCTATCTCGTGGCCAATCTTTCCCTGAATAATCAGGAGGCAACGGTAACTGAAGAAATCATTAACCATTTAAACCGGGATCCCGGCTACCTGGATATGCCACTCTGGGATATGCAAATGGGTTATGCAATGGCTGACCGTCTCGATCCCCAATCCACTGTTTACCTGGAGCGTTTCCTCAGCCGGTTCAGGGGAAAATTCTATGTAAAAGAGGTGTTGCAAAAGATCAGCTGGATGTATTACCTGCAGCATGAACCGGAAAAAGCACAGGCAGCACGGGCACGCATCCTGGTGAGGGGAAATACGGAAACCGATGCTGATAAACAGGCTTTAAAAGAAGCGGAATCCGGCCGGTGGCCCAATCCCATCCTGCTCAAAGCACGCCTGCTGGATGATGGCGGCTACTATGCCGAGGCCCTCAGATTGCTGGAAGGAAAACAAATTTCTTACTTTCCGGACCCGGCCGATCAGCTGGAATACAATTACCGGACCGGCAGGATTTATGATGACCTTGGCCGCCCGGTCGAAGCCATGGCCGCTTACCGGGAAGCCCTCCGTCTGGGAGAAAACCGCCATGAATATTACGGGGCCCGTGCTGCTTTACAAATGGGTTATATCTATGAAATCCGGGGGGATAAAAAAAATGCGCGGATCTTGTTTAAAAAAGTCCTCGACATGCGGTCGCATGATTATAAAAATGCGCTGGATCAAAAAGCAAAGGCAGGACTGGAACGCTGCGCGGAAGGTTAGTATTTTCGTTACATTTCAGATTAGAACGCAATATGCTGCTTCATTTACAAATACAAAACTATGCGATCATTGAAGAGATCGCGATTGATTTTTCTGAAGGTCTGCAGGTGATTACCGGGGAAACAGGAGCGGGGAAATCCATTATCGCCGGCGCCCTCTCGCTCGTGCTCGGGGAAAGGGCTGATACCGCTGTTCTAAAACACCGCGACCGCAAAGCCGTGGTGGAAGCAGCCTTTAGGGTTCAACACCTCAAAGAGGTGGAACAGTTTCTCGCGGAAGAAGAACTGGACCGCGATCAGGAACTGGTTCTGCGCCGCGAAATCAGTCCCAATGGAAAATCAAGGGCATTCGTAAATGATACCCCGGTCAACCTGGACCAGCTCCGGAGGCTTTGCAGCCTGCTGGTGGACCTGCATCAGCAATTTGATATCCTGTCGCTTGGGGAAGCCGGCTTCCAGCTGGCTGTTGTGGACGCACTGGCGGCCCATGTCGTTTTACTCGGTCAGTATCATTCGATCTTTCAGAAATTACAGCATGCAAAACGCGGGCTGGAAGATTTGAAAACCAGGCAGGCTGCGGCGGATAAAGAAAATGATTACCACAGTTTTTTATTTAATGAACTGGAGGAAGCCGGACTGCTGGAAAATGAATTTGAAGAAGCTGAAATATTATTGAAACGCCAGAGTCATTCGGAAGCTATCAAATCTGTTTTGACCGGAATACAATATAATCTCGAAGGGTCCGAACAGCCCCTGGTGCAGCAACTTCGCTTATTCATCCAGCAGCTGGAACCGTTCCGGGCTTTTCATGAAAAGTTTCCGGAAATCCTGCAGCGTCTTGCCTCGGTTCATATTGAAATACAGGACCTGGCCGGAGAAATCGAATCGGCAAACAACGGCATCCGGTACGATGCAGAACAGATCGAAAAACTCAATGAACGCCTTCACCTGGGTTATAAACTTTTCAAAAAGCATCATGTTTCAACAACAGCCGGTCTGATCAGTCTGCGGGACCAGCTGGAGGGCAGATTGTCGGAGTCATTGCATATCGCAGAAGAAATTCATGCAAAGGAAAAGGAAGTGGAATCCCTGGTGAAAGAAGCCACTGCAGCAGCACGGGTTTTATCTTCAAACCGGAAAGCACAAACCGGGCCACTGGAAGAAAAAGTAAACGACCTTCTCAGGAAAGTGGGCATGCCCAATGCCCGTATCCGTGTGATGTGCAATGCCACAGAACTAAATGAGCAGGGAACTGACCGGGTTGAATTTTTATTTGATGCCAATAAAAGCGGCCGCTTTGAGCCCCTGAAAAAAGTGGCGTCCGGCGGTGAACTGAGCCGTCTTATGTTATGTATCAAGTCACTGGTGGCACAGTCGATGGATATGCCAACTTTATTATTTGATGAAATTGATTCGGGCATTTCCGGTGAAGCCGCCAGGCAGGTAGGAATCATTTTGAAAGAACTTTCCCGTAAAAGACAGGTTATCTGTATAACGCACCAGCCGCAGATCGCCGGGAAGGGCGACGCACATTTTTATGTATTTAAAGAATTGCAGGGAGATACCGTACTTACGAAAATACGTCTCCTGGATGGTGAATCCCGTGTTCTCGTTATTGCCAAAATGCTGTCCGGTGAAAAACCAACCGCAGCGGCAATCGAAAATGCCCGGGAGCTGGTTAACTGACCGGAGCCTGGTTACTCCACTTTGTTTACGCTGCCTGCGCCGGAAATCTGCTGGGATACGCTCGCATTGCCCTTATAGTTAATATTTCCGGCACCACTGACATCCGCTTTCAATTTCACACTGGCGTAAACCTGGGCACTGCCCGCACCGGAAATCTGAACGGTTGTGTTTTCAGTCAGCAGGTCATAACAGTATGCGTGGCCGGCACCGGACAGATCCAGATCCAGGT
This sequence comes from Chitinophagaceae bacterium UBA5175, assembly GCA_002413325.1. Classification (GTDB taxonomy): domain Bacteria; phylum Bacteroidota; class Bacteroidia; order Chitinophagales; family Chitinophagaceae; genus Puia. The sequence continues at coordinate 5,290 of DHWT01000006.1, forward strand.
CCCGGGCCTGTCCCCGGAGTTTAACAGAACCACTGCCGGAAATACCGGCAGTGACTTTCGGTGCATCCACTTCCATTTGAATATCGCCGGCGCCGCTGGCCTGCAGGCTCAATTCATCGGTGCCTGTAATTTTATTCTGTCCGATGATATCGCTGGATCCTGAAACTTCGATGCTTTTATAATCCGGGGAACTGACATACACGTTGAGATCCCCCGAAGGAAGCAGGCTGACGCCCTGTTTTGTCTGTATCCGGATCTTATCGCCCTCCTGGCTGACATCTATATAAGACAATATATTTTCATCTCCTTCGATTTTCACCGGTTTCAGATCACCCTGGGAAACGAGCAGCCGGATATCCCCGCTGGCTTCAACTTCCCTGAAAGGGGATACCGGCTTTTCAATTGTTTTGATAACCCCGTTGCCATGAATCCGTTTTCCCAGGAAACGGCAGGAAACCAGTCCTGAAAAAACAATCAGTGCCAGAAAATAGTACTTTTTCATAATTGGTTTTTGAATTGAAAAGTTCGGTTTTTATAATGGTTGGAAAAAAAGATTTCACATAGGACGCCTGTTCCGGGAAAAGGTTACCGCCCGGCTCCAAAATCCGTTGAAGGACCGGGTAAAAGGCCGATCATTTATATATCTTTGCGGCTCCATGAATGAAAAGATCCTCATCCTCGATTTTGGTTCCCAGTATACCCAGTTGATCGCCCGTTCCGTGCGGGAGGCCAACGTGTATTGTGAGATCATTCCCTATCATCAGAAAATTGTGCCGGATTCCTCCCTGAAGGGCATCATTTTATCCGGTTCTCCCTTTTCGGTTAACGATCCCCAGGCACCGGTGGTACCTGTTAAAATCCTGCACCGGAACTACCCCCTGCTCGGCATCTGTTACGGAGCCCAGCTTACGGCTAAAGAATTTGGAGGAAAGGTGGCCAACAGCAGCAAACGGGAATATGGCCGGGCACTTTTGAATAAGGTAAAGGATGATGTTCTGCTGCAGGGAGTGAACGATATGTCGCAGGTATGGATGAGCCATGCAGATACCATTCTGGAACTGCCGGCGGGATTTGACGTTCTGGCAACAACCGATTCCATTCCCTATGCAGCATTCAGAAATAACGGGGAAGGTAATCCCTTATACTGCCTGCAGTTTCATCCTGAAGTATATCATTCCATCGAAGGAAAAAAGATCATCCGTAACTTTCTTGTGGATGTTTGTGGTTGCAGACAGGACTGGACGGCAGCGCATTTCATCAGTGATTCGGTTGCCGCGCTGAAAAAATCCATCGGCGGCAAAAAAGTGATCATGGCCCTCAGCGGTGGGGTGGATTCCACGGTGGCAGCCACCCTGATCCACCAGGCCATCGGTAAACGCCTCTATGGTTTTTTTGTTGACAACGGCGTTTTACGAAAAGATGAATTCCAGCAGGTACTGGACACTTATAAACGCATCGGGCTGAACGTGAAGGGCATTGATGCGAAAAAGCAATTCTATAAAAAATTAAAAGATAAAACCGATCCCGAAGCCAAGCGGAAAACCATCGGGAAACAGTTTATTAAAATATTCATGGAAGAGGCGACCCGGCTGGAGGGTATTGATTTACTCGGACAGGGTACCATCTATCCCGATGTGATTGAGAGTATTTCCGTTCACGGTCCTTCCCAAACCATCAAATCGCACCACAACGTGGGGGGGCTGCCAAAAAAAATGAAGCTGGGCCTGGTGGAACCATTGCGTTTTTTATTTAAGGATGAAGTCAGAAGGGTAGGAAAGGAGCTGGGCATTCCGGACGACCTGCTCGAACGACATCCATTTCCCGGTCCCGGGCTGGCCATCCGGATACTGGGTGAAGTAAACCCGGAGCGGGTAAGCCTGCTGCAAAAGGCCGACCAGGTTTTTATAAAGGCGCTCAAAGATCATAAACTCTATGGGACAGTCTGGCAGGCAGGAGCCATTCTCCTGCCGGTAAAAAGTGTGGGTGTTATGGGCGATGAACGGACCTATGAGTTCACCGTGGCACTGCGGGCTGTCACTTCCGTGGATGGCATGACGGCAGACTGGGCGCACCTTCCCTATGATTTCCTGGCACAGGTTTCGAACGACATCATCAACCAGGTAAAAGGCATCAACCGCGTCGTATATGATATCAGCAGTAAACCACCCGCCACCATCGAATGGGAATAAAGCGCCATATGAAAACAGGTTCCGGGCTGATTTTTTCTTTGTTCATCCTGCTGGCCGGAACGGAACGGGTGGCAGCCCAGCCGCCCGACAGTTCCAAATATCATATAGCCGTTTTTCTCCCTCTTTTTCTGGATTCCGCTTTTGACGCTTCAGGAAACTACCGGTTTGACCAGGCTTTTCCAAAATACCTGAATCCCGGACTGGAGTTTTATGAAGGACTTGAACTGGCCATGGATTCACTGCAAAAAAAGCACACGGCACTCGATATAACGGTCTACGATACACGAAGTTCGTCCAGGACCCTGCAGCAGGTGGTGGATGATCCGGCATTCTCCAGAATGCAGCTGATCCTCGGACATGTAAACGTTACGGAACTGCGCTTGCTGGCCAATGCGGCCCGGAACATGGAAATCCCCTTCATCAATGTGAATTTTCCCAACGACGGGGGCGTTACCGGCAACCCGGAATTCGTCATTCTGAATACCACCCTGCACGCGCATTGTGAAGCGATCTATAAATTCATCCAGCGCAACTGGGCCACTTCGGAGATTCTATACCTGCGCAAAACCGGCGCCCTGGAAGACCGGCTGAGAAATGATTTTGCTGAAATAGAAAAAAACACCGTTTCCGTTCCGTTGCACATGAGGTATATCAACCTGGACCAAGGGGTGGATCCGCGGCAGTTGCTTCCCTACCTGGACAGCAATTCAAAAACAGTCATATTGGTCGGAAGCCTGGATGAGAATTTCGGGAAGGCCGTCTGTGCGCAACTGGCACCCCTCAATAAAACCTATCCGATGAAAATACTCGGCATGCCCACCTGGGATGCCATCAGTGATTTTAGTGCCCCCGCTTATACCGGCCTGGAAATTTATTATACGACGCCGTTCTATATCAATCCGGCAGACAGTCTGGCGCTGTCGATACAGCAGTATTTTAAGAACCGGTTTTATTCACGTCCCTCAGATATGGTGTACCGGGGATATGAAACGACCCTGCATTTCGGACAGTTACTGGAAGCCCATAAAGGAAGGCTGGATGGAAGTATCGGCGAAAGAAAATTCAGGGTGTTCAATGATTTTGACATTCAACCTGTTTTTACAAAAAAGGAAAACGGGACCCAGCCCGGGCAGGTGATCACCCTGCAATACCTGGAAAACAAAAAAGTCTATTTTATCAAGGTGGTGAATGGCAATGTGGTTGCGGTTTATTAGGCTTAACGCTTGAGGTCCTTAACTCATAACTCATAACTCAAAGCTCATAACCCTGTCCTCCGTGGTCCTCTTTGGTAACTCCGTTTATCAGCGTTAATTTTAAGGATATGAAAAAGTGGTTCGTGATTTCGGGATGTGTCTGTCTGTCTTTCAGCTCAGCCATTTTTATGAATACCGGCAGTGACCCGGTTCCGATTCCGCCAAGTAAACAAAGAACCGGCAATGCAGAAACAGGGTTTAAATATTTAACCACAGGCGATTACCTGCGAAGCGGCATTCCCCTTTCGTATTTTAAAATGGTCTTTGGGAAAAGCTCCCTGAATTATTTGAACCGGGACGGGGATAACCGGGATATTTCCTACGACTACACGGTTGTCAAAGCCCCGAACGGGGAACCCGTTGTTGCCCCGAATTGCATGCAGTGTCACGCACAGGTATTTGACGGGAAACTGATCATGGGGCTTGGAAACAGCACGATCGATTTTACACACGGGGAAAAACTGGATCCCAAAAATGCGGCTGCTGCGGAAAAAATTCTGCAAAACCTCGATCCGAAGAAATATGAAGCGGCCGAACCTTTCCTGCGCGTCGTAAAAGGCATCGGGGGTCAGTTGCATACGAAAGTGCGGGGGGTGAATGCGGCAGACCGGCTGGCGGCGCTGCTGGCCAGTCACCGTGATCCCAAAACTTTTCGATGGAACGACCAGGCGTTACTCGAAGTGCCCGCCGAAGTGATACCTACGGATGTGCCGGCCTGGTGGATGCTGAAGAAGAAAAACGCGATGTTTTATAATGGTTTTGGCCGCGGCGATTTTGGACGCTTTCTCATGGCCTCCAATTTACTCACAGTGAATGATACCGCTGAATCGAGGGAAGTGGACGCGCATTTTAATGATGTACTCGCCTATATTAATTCGATCAAGCCCCCTGCCTATCCATACCCGGTTAATAAATCACTGGTTAAACAGGGCGGGATCCTCTTCGTGAGGAACTGTTCAAAATGTCATGGCAATTATGGCAATGAAGGGAAATATCCCAACCTCCTGATCCCGGAATCTGAAATTCAGACCGATTCATTTTTATATAAAAGCAATTACCAGAGCTACCAGTTTGTAGAATGGTTCAACAATTCCTGGTTTGCCCAGGGAGATCATGCGGCCAGGCTGGAGCCTTTTAACGGTTATATCGCACCACCCCTGGATGGTGTATGGATTACGGCGCCTTATCTGCATAATGGATCGGTCCCGGACCTGGAGACTCTGCTGAACAGCAAAGAAAGACCTGCTTACTGGTCACGCGATTTTGACAATCCCGAATACGATTACAATAAACTGGGCTGGAAATATGCCGCGCAGACCGGTCCCGGGGGAACGACGGTTTATAATACGGGTCTGCCCGGTTATGGTAATTACGGACATACTTATGGCGATAAACTCAGCAGCAGGGAAAGAAAAGCCATCATTGAGTACCTGAAAACGTTATAGTCGCATATCGTTTATTGCGGATCGCGAATCGTAATCCGATAAACGTTACACAACTTCTCTTCAGGGACCATAATCTGAACGCATGCATTTATATGAAAGCCGGGGTTATCAGGTGGTCTTTTCCTGGTTTGAGTCCAAAGGACTGCATCCCTTTGCCTTCCAGGAAGAAACCTGGATGCATATCCTGCAGTCGCATTCCGGTCTCGTGAATGCTCCCACAGGTTGCGGAAAAACATTTTCTGTTTTTCTCGGCGCCCTAATCAGTTTCATCAACGAGTTTCCGGATGATTATAAAACCCGATCCCGCAATCACCTGCGCCTGCTCTGGATAACCCCCCTGCGCGCCCTGGCCAAAGACATCGGCCGTGCCATGCAGGAGGTAATCGGGGAGCTCGGCATGCAGTGGCAGGTGGGCGTCCGCAACGGGGATACGGAAATGAGTGAAAGGCAGAAACAAAAACATCAGATGCCGGAAGTGCTCATCATTACTCCCGAGAGTTTGCATTTGCTCCTGGCACAAAAAAATTATCCGGACCATTTTAAACACCTGCGGATCCTGGCCGTGGATGAATGGCATGAACTGCTGGGGTCCAAACGCGGCGTTCAGGTGGAACTGGCCATCTCCCGGATCGCGCATATACCGGTAACTGATGCCCCCTGGCATTTTTCTTTATGGGGTATTTCAGCAACCATCGGAAACCTTGCAGAGGCGCAGGAAGTTTTGATTTCTCCCATTCTGAATAGGATAAATCATGTGCCGGTTATTGTAAAAGCGCAACTGGATAAGCGCATCGAAATTGAATCCGTCATTCCGGATGAAATTGAAAAATATCCCTGGGCGGGCCATCTTGGTATCAAACTCGTTCATAAAGTCATTCCCATTATAGAGAAAAGCAGGACCACCCTGATCTTCATCAACACCCGCGGCATGAGCGAACGATGGTACCAGGAAATCCTGAACGCAGCGCCTGATCTGGCCGGGGCGGTTGCACTGCACCATGGATCCATTGATATGGAGCTCAGGCTATGGGTGGAAGAAGCTTTGCACAGCGGTAAACTTAAAGCCGTGGTTTGCACGGCGAGCCTGGATCTCGGCGTGGATTTCCGCCCGGTAGAGACGGTGATCCAGGTAGGCTCTCCCAAAGGCGTGGCCCGTTTTTTACAACGCGCCGGAAGAAGCGGGCACGGGCCCGGTGAACTGAGTAAAATTTATTTCCTGCCCACCCATTCCCTTGAACTGGTGGAAGCGGCCGCATTAAAATCCGCCATAAAAGAACACGTGATCGAGAGCCGTGAGCCTATGCTGCTATGTTTTGATGTGCTGATTCAATACCTGGGTACCCTGGCCATCGGGGAGGGTTTTTATCCGGATATGATTTTTGAAGAGATTTCGTCCACTTATTGTTTTCGCGAAATAAAAAAGGAAGAATGGCATCAGGTGCTGCATTTCATTACGGAGGGTGGGGAGGTACTGCGTCAGTACGACGAATTCCGGAAGGTGGAAATCATCAACGGTTTGTATAAGATCAACGGCCGGCGTATCGCCATGCGGCACCGCCTGCATATCGGCACCATCGTGAGTGATGCCATGATGAAAGTGAAATTCCTGGGCGGGAGTTATGTGGGTGTAATCGAGGAATATTTTATTTCGCGCCTGAACCCGGGAGATGTATTTACACTGGCCGGAAAAAACCTGGAGTTTATTATGATCCGGGATATGACGGCCATTGTAAAAAAATCAACAGCCAAAAAGGCCATTGTGCCCAGCTGGACCGGCGGGCGCATGCCCCTGTCGGCCAACCTGGGCCACATGCTCCGGAAAAAATTCAATGAAGTGCACGGTTTGCTGGGAATCAGATCTTCAGGCAGTGCCATGCCGGATATTGAATTGCTTGTGCTGAAACCTTTGTTTGAACTGCAGGAGTCCCTGTCCCATATTCCCAAAGAAAATGAATTGCTGATTGAGCAGATCGAAACCGGCGACGGATTCCATTTATTTGTGTATCCCTTTGAAGGCAGGCTGGTGCATGAAGCGATGGCCGCCCTGCTTGCATTCCGCATCAGCCGGATCGTGCCCATCAGTTTTTCTTTCGCCATGAATGATTATGGATTTGAATTGCTGAGTGACCAGCCCATCCCGGTGGACGACAGCAATGTGTATGAACTTTTTTCAGATGAAGGGCTTACAGCCGACATCCGGCGGAGTGTAAACAGTGCGGAAATGGCCCGCCGAAAATTCAGGGATGTGGCGGTTATCGGTGGACTGATTTTCCAGGGCTATCCGGGAGCATATAAAAAGACCCGGCATTTGCAATCCTCGGCCGGCCTGTTGTTTAATGTATTCAGTGAATACGATCCGGATAATCTCTTACTCAGGCAGGCTTACCAGGAAGTGATGGAACAGCAGATGGAGGAAGCCCGGTTGCGCAATATGCTGGAAAGAATTGCTAAAAGTAAAATCATTCTCCGGTTCCCGGAAAAACTGACGCCTTTTTGTTTCCCCATTAAAGTGGACAGCATGCGGGAAGACCTTTCTTCGGAAAAACTGGAAGACCGTGTAAAAAAAATGCAACAGCAATTGTCGCGCGAACTCGGAAAAAAGCGGGTCAGATAAAATATCTTTGTTCTGCATGCATACGCCTGTTCCATATAAAATTCATAATCAGCAGTTCTGGCTTACGACCGGCCGGACGATGTTCTGGGAGGAAGAAAAGGCATTGATCGTTTCAGATTTACACCTGGGGAAAACAGGGCATTTCCGAAAATCGGGTATTGCGGTTCCTGCATCTGTTTATACAGAAGATCTGCAAAGACTGGTAACCCAGATACAGTATTTTCAGCCCCGGGAGCTCATCATCGTAGGCGACATGTTTCACAGTCATGCGAATAAAGAACTGGAATTGTTTTTAAAATGGAGGTCGGATCTTCAGGATGTGAATATCCGGCTGATCCGGGGGAATCATGATATTCTGGAAGATGAATGGTATGTGGCTGCCGGTATACAACTCAGCCTGAAAACCTTGTCCAGGCGGGGTTTTCATTTTATACACGATATGACGGATCTGCTGAACAGAAAAGAGGGCTTTGTTGAAAACAGCAGCGGGGCAGGTTCTTATTTTTTCTCAGGACATATTCATCCAGGCATCCGCATACAGGGTGCGGGTAAACAATCCCTTTGTTTTCCCTGCTTTTATTTCGGAAAAAAATATGCGGTCCTGCCTGCTTTCAGCCGTTTTACCGGGGTCGCCCTGATTTACCCCGAAGCGGAAGAACAGGTCTTTGCCATTGTAAATCAGGAACTGATCCGGCTGCAATGACTTTTATGGCAACTCATCCCGATTAAATTGCTGTCATCCGTTTTTCACGATAAAATTAATTCATCTTCCTTTTCAGTGTCGTGACCTGGTCCTGCAGGTTGCTGACGAGGCTGGCCAGCTGGTTCACATCCCAGCGCTGCTCGGTATTGGCCTTGCTCACCACCATTTCTGCTTTCCAGATTTCCAGGACGTCCTCCGCATTTACGGTATATGGCTGAAAAACGGTATTGTCGCTGATGAGGGTAAGTTTATTTTTCAGTTTATTATTCTTCATCACTCTTTTGTACACAATCCCTTCATTACGGGATACAACGATATAAGTCAGATTGCTTTTTACATTTTCAAGGTTTTCTATTTTTTCGGCAACGATCACGGATCCGCTGGGAGTAGGCAGCATGGAATCGCCCACAATTTCAAAAGCCCGGTAATTGCCCGGCGCCAGCATGGGCAGCGTGAAAGTATTCAGTTCATCCAGGAATTCCGGATCACCGTATCCTGCCAGGTAACCGGCCGCCGCTTTGACCGGAACCAGCTGGATCTGGTTTGGTGAACCTGCCATTTTCAGTGCACGGCGTTTAGCTAGGTAATTACTGCCTTTTACATCCTGCATTTTTTTCCGGAGCAGTTCGTCGAGCGACAAACGGAACATATCGCTGACCAGTTCCAGCACTTCCAGGCGCGGTTCCGCCCTTTCCTCTTCATAGGCACCGAGCAGGGATCTTTTTATTTTGAGCTTATTGGCAAATTCTTCCTGGGTCCAGCCCCTTAATTTCCGCAGGTATTTGAGGTTTTGTGCTGCAATGGACATCGCTAATCATTTTAGCGAAAATAACTAAAATATTTAACAATAAAGCTAAATTATGATGATTTCTCGAAATTTGTTCCTTTTCAACACACACATACTGAGCCTCCCACACTTCCACACTTGATTTCGTACCTTTGCAAACTGTCAATTTGGCCCCGGAATGGAGATAGCATTCTTTTTGACAATATATTCAATTCATACTCAATCCCTGTTCATATGATCGGTTTTATTTCGAAGTTATTTGGAGGTAATAAATCGGAAAAGGATATCAAAGGCATCATGCCCCGGGTTGAACAGATCAACCAGTTTTCTGCCGCTTATCTGTCCCTTTCCAACGATGCCCTCAGGGCAAAAACAGGCGAATTCAAAGAAAGAATTACGGATCATCTCCGGGAAATGGATGAGTCCATTGCCGCTCTGGGGAAAAAAGCCGAAGAGCTTCCTTTCAGTGATATTTCCGGTAAAGATGCCCTCTACATGGAAATGGATGAATTAAAGAAAAAACGCGACAATTTAATAGAGGAAGTGCTGGACACGATTCTGCCGGAAGCCTTTGCCGTTGTCAAGGAAACTGCCCGCCGTTTCAAGGAGAACACCCAGGTGGTTACCAAGGCCAACGACCGCGACCGTGAACTCAGTGTGGTGAAAGACTATGTGCGCATAGAGGGAGACCAGGCGATTTACAGCAACAGCTGGACGGCCGCCGGGGGAGCTATTACCTGGGATATGGTGCATTATGATGTGCAGCTCATCGGGGGGGCCGTATTGCATAGTGGTAAAATTGCTGAAATGGCTACCGGTGAGGGAAAGACCCTGGTATCCACCCTGCCCGCCTATCTGAATGCACTGGCGGGAGAAGGCGTTCACCTGGTTACAGTCAACGATTACCTGGCCCGCCGCGACTCAGAATGGAACGGCCCGATTTTCGAATGGTTGGGCATTTCGGTGGATTGCATCGATAAACACGAACCCAACAGCGAAGCGCGCCGCAAAGCCTACCTGGCGGATATTACCTATGGTACCAATAACGAATTCGGTTTCGACTATCTCCGCGATAATATGGTGCATTCACCTGATGAAATGGTGCAACGCAAACACCATTTTGCGATGGTGGATGAAGTGGACAGCGTTTTGATCGATGATGCGCGGACTCCCCTGATCATTTCCGGTCCGGTAGCCAAGGGCGACGACCAGCAATACCACCTGCTGAAAAGCCGCGTGGAGCGGCTGGTGGAAGCTCAGAAAAAAGTGACGAACCAGTTCCTGAATGAAGCCCGTAAAAAATTCGCGGAAAACAACGACGACCCCAAAGACGGTGGGCTGGCCCTGATGCGCGCCCACCGCGGCCTTCCGAAAACCGGCGCCCTGATTAAATTCCTGAGCGAGCCGGGCATCCGCGTGAAGTTGCAGAAGTCTGAAAATTATTACCTAGCCGACCAGCAGAAGGAAATGCCCAAGGTGGACAGTGAACTGTATTTCAGCATTGATGAAAAAAATAATTCCGTCGATCTCACCGATAAAGGCATTCAAACCATCACCCGTGAAGGGGAGGATCCCGAATTTTTTGTGCTGCCCGACATCGGTATCAAACTCGCCGATATAGAGAAAAGCGATCTGAGTGCGGAGGAAAAATTCCAGCAGAAAGAGGCCCTGCTGAATGAATATGCCATCAAAGCAGACCGGATTCATACCGTGCAGCAATTACTCAAAGCCTATACCTTATTTGATAAGGACGTGGAATACGTAGTGCTGGACGGACAGGTGAAAATCGTGGATGAACAAACAGGCCGTATCCTGGAAGGCCGCCGTTACAGCGACGGTTTACACCAGGCCATTGAAGCCAAGGAAAATGTAAAGATTGAAGCCGCCACGCAAACCTACGCTACCGTTACCCTGCAGAATTATTTCCGCATGTATCACAAGCTGGCGGGTATGACGGGTACGGCAGAAACAGAAGCAGCCGAATTATGGGATATCTATAAACTGGATGTGGTAACCATTCCCACCAACGTACCCGCGATCCGTAAAGATTCACAGGACCTCGTTTATAAAACCAAAAGAGAAAAATATAAGGCCGTCATCGACGATATCGAAAGACTCCGGGCAGAAGGTCGTCCTTCTCTTGTCGGCACCACTTCGGTGGAAGTGAGTGAGCTGCTTAGTAAGATGCTTTCGGTTAAAAAAATACCTCATAATGTACTCAACGCAAAACAACACGCGCGGGAAGCGCAGGTGGTTGCTGAAGCCGGTTTAACGGGTGCGGTCACCATCGCCACCAATATGG
>DHWT01000006.1:16828-31929 GCA_002413325.1 Chitinophagaceae bacterium UBA5175
CCATCGCCACCAATATGGCCGGCCGTGGAACGGATATCAAACTCGGTCCGGGTGTGAAAGAAGCCGGAGGGCTTGCGATCGTTGGCACGGAACGGCATGAAAGCCGGCGCGTGGACCGGCAGCTCCGGGGCCGTGCCGGACGACAGGGGGATCCGGGAACCACCCAGTTTTATTCTTCACTCGAAGATGATCTCATGCGTATGTTCGGCAGCGAACGCATCGCCTCCCTGATGGATAAGATGGGATATAAAGAAGGGGAAGTGATCCAGCATAGCATGGTTACAAAAAGTATTGAAAGGGCACAAAAGAAAGTGGAGGAAAATAATTTCGGTATCCGCAAAAGACTGCTTGAATATGACGATGTCATGAATAAGCAGCGGAATGTAGTATATAAAAAAAGAAATCACGCGCTGTTTGGTGAACGCCTGGCGCTCGACCTGGATAATGCCTTTTATTCCGTGGCCGAAAGCATTCTGAACAGCTATCGGAATACGGAAGATTTTGAAGGGTTTAAAGTAGCTGTTATATTAAACTTCGGAGTGGATACGGCCATTACGGAAGAAGAATTTCTGAAAGATCCCTCAGAGCAACTCGTCGAAAAATTATATTCCGAGGGAACGCTTCACTACGAAAGAAAAATGGCCGAGGTACAGAAAGACGCCGTACCCGTTTTCAAAAATATCCTGCTGAACCAGGGCCGTCATATCGAAAACGTGGTGGTTCCTTTCACTGACGGAAAGAAAATCATCAACGTACTGGCTAACCTGCAGAAAACACTGGATACCCAGGGCCGCGAGCTGATGAATGCGGTGGAAAGACAGATCACCCTTTCCATCATCGATGAAGCATGGAAAGAACACCTGCGGGCCATGGATGACCTCAAACAAAGTGTGCAGACCGCCTACCTGGAACAAAAAGATCCGCTGGTCATTTATAAAATGGAAGCATTTGAATTGTTCCGGACTATGGATGGAAATATGAATAAGGAAATCGTCAGCTTCCTTTGCCATTGTGCCATACCGGTGGAACAGCAGGCTCCCATCCGGGAAGGGCATGAGCAGAAAACGGATATGAGCCGGATGAAAGTGAGGAAGGATGAGATGGTCGCAGCCGGGGCCGGTCCCGGCCTGGTTACCGATGAAGGCAGGGATTACTATGAACCTTCAGAACCGGTGAAGCAGGAACCTATAAAAGTGGGGCCGAAAGTGGGAAGAAATGATCCCTGTCCCTGCGGCAGCGGGAAAAAATATAAGCAGTGCCATGGGAAGGATGCCGCGTAGCGTATGGCGTAAAGCCTAAGGCTTTTATTGATCGTTTTATTGATCGTATATGGTTAATTGTATATCCTGTATTGGTTGTTTCACTAACACTTGCGGATAACGATATACGATACACGTTAAACGAAAAAAGCATCCGCCGACCGACAGATGCTTTTTAAAAATTTAGTAATTCCCTAAGCCTGATGTTAATCGCATTATGCTTTCACTGCAGCCAGCTTGTTCACATTACGTGTCAGCTTGCTCTTCAGGTTGGCTGCTTTATTCTTATGTATTACGCCCTTTTTGGCCAGGCGGTCAATGAGGGAGGCAATTTCGGGGATTTTTTCACCTGCCGCTTTCGGTTCTTTAATGGCTTTCAGGTCACGGATCGCATTCCGGGTTGTTTTGCCATAATAACGGTTGCTATCCCGGCGTTTGGATGCTTTTCTTACGTCTTTTTTCGTTGCCCGATGGTTGGCCATGCATTCAGAATTTTGGACGGCAAAGGTAGGAAAATCAGGGAAATATTGAAAAATATTCCGGAAGTTTCTTTTGCCGATATTTGCAAGGCGATTTAATGTCAAATAATGAAAGACTTACAATACATCACCAACAGCTCTCCCTCGTTCATAGAAGGTTTATACCAGGATTTTGTAAAAGACCCGCAAAGTGTTGACCCTGAATTCAAAAAATTTTTTGAGGGCTTCGATTTTGCCATTTCCCAGGGCAGAAACGGCAATGGTCAGCCGGTCGTTTCCAAAGAAACCGGTTTTAAGACCAGCGACGGGGTGGACTGGAAAAAGGAACTGGGTGCCTACCGCCTCATCCTGGGTTACCGCAATAAGGGGCACCTGATTGCCCTGACCAACCCCATCCGGCCCCGGAAGGACCGCGGCGCCAACCTGGACCTGGGCTTTTTCGGTTTTACGGAAGAAGACCTGGACAAATCTTTTTTTGCGGGAAACCTGATCGGTCTGGGCACCACCAGCCTCAGGAATATTCTCAGCCATCTGCAGAAATGTTATGCCAATCATGTGGGCATAGAATTCAAGTATATCAGTGACCAGAAAAAAGTGGACTGGCTCACGGCGGAAATGGAAAAAAAATTTATTGAACCCCTTCCGCTTCAGAAAAAACAGCGGATCCTGGAAAAGCTGAATGAAGGGGTTATGTTCGAGAAATTCCTGCACACCAAGTATATCGGCCAGAAGCGGTTCTCCCTCGAAGGCGGTGAAACGACCATCCCGGCTCTGGATGCCATCATCAATATGGCGGCAGAATATGACGTGCATGAAGTGGTCATGGGTATGGCGCACCGGGGTCGTTTGAATATACTCGCCAACATTCTGGGGAAAACCTACGAACAGATCTTCAGTGAATTTGAAGGAACGGCCAAACTCGACCAGACCATGGGCAGCGGCGACGTAAAATATCATCTGGGTTATGGCAGTGAACTGACAACGCCTTCGGATAAAAAAGTGCATGTAAAGCTCATGCCCAACCCTTCACACCTCGAAGCGGTTGATCCGGTGGTGGTGGGTTTCTCCCGCGCCAAGGCGGATGTTATGTATGGAAGTGATTTTGATAAAATTCTGCCCATCCTCATCCATGGCGACGCATCGGTTGCGGGCCAGGGGATCGTGTATGAAGTTTTACAGATGTGTGACCTGGATGGCTACTATACAGGAGGTACGATTCATTTTGTTATCAATAACCAGATAGGCTTTACCACAGATTTTGATGAGGCCAGAAGTTCGGATTACTGTACTTCCCTGGCAGCGGCCATGCATGCACCGGTACTGCATGTAAACGGGGATGACCCCGAAGCCACCGTGAAATGTGCGGAGATCGCTACCCGCTACCGCCAGGAATTCAACTCGGATATTTTTGTGGATATGGTCTGTTACCGCCGGCACGGACATAACGAAGGCGACGATCCGAAGTTCACACAGCCAAAACTCTATGCCCTCATTGACAAACATCCCAATCCCCGCGAAGTATATACCCAGTTTCTTATGGAAAACGGGGAAAGCGACGCCCGGGAACTGGCAAAGGAAATGGAGAAAAAATTCTGGAACGACCTGCAGGAACGGCTGGATGAAGTAAAACAAAAGCCGCTTCCCTATACTTACCAGCAGCCCGAAATGTGGTGGAGAAGCCTGCGGCGGGCCACCCCGGCAGATTTTGATCAGTCGCCCGTAACGGCCATTTCAGAGGCAGGTTTGCGGAATATTTTCAATGCCATGATGGCCCTGCCCGAAACATTTACCCCGCTCAAAAAAATAGAAAAACTGCTCCAGGATAAACAGAAATTATTTCAGGAGGAAGAAAAACTCGACTGGTCGTCCGGTGAGCTGCTGGCTTATGGCAGTATACTACTGGACGGCAAAGACGTGCGCATGAGCGGACAGGATGTGCGACGGGGAACTTTCTCGCACCGCCATGCCGTGCTGCGGGATGAAAAGACCGACGAGTCCTATAACCGGCTGAGCCGCATCCCGGAAGCGAAGGGAGCATTCCGGATTTATAATTCCCTGCTCAGTGAATATGGTGTGTTGGGATTTGAGTATGGATATGCGCTGGCCAACCCCAATGCCCTGGTTTTGTGGGAAGCCCAGTTCGGGGATTTTTCAAATGGCGCCCAAACCATCATTGACCAGTTCATCGTTGCCGGTGAACAAAAATGGCAGCGCATGGCCGGACTGGTTTTGCTGCTACCCCATGGGTATGAGGGCCAGGGTCCCGAACACAGCAGCGCCCGGATGGAACGCTTTTTACAAATGTGTGCGGAACTGAACTTGGTTGTGACCAATATTACGACGTCAGCCAATTATTTTCATGCCATGCGGCGTCAGCTCGCCTGGCCTTTCCGGAAACCCCTGGTCAATTTTTCTCCCAAAGGCAACCTGCGCCATCCGGGCAGTTATTCAAAGATATCGGAGTTCACCGGTGGCGGATTCCAGGAAGTAATCGACGACCGCTTTGCCGGCGAACCCGCCCAGGTGATTAAAGTTTTGTTCTGTTCCGGGAAAATCTATTTTGATCTGGCGGAACGGCAGGTTAAAGATAACCGCAGAGACATCGCCATCATCCGGCTCGAGCAACTCTATCCGCTTCCAGCAAACCAGCTGGATGCCTTATATAAAAAATATAATAATGCTACCTGGTTCTGGATCCAGGAAGAACCCCTGAATATGGGCGCCGCTTCTTTTCTCCTGATGAACCTGAAAAGTATCAACTATGGTTTTATCAGCCGTCAGCCGGGCGCTTCTCCGGCTACCGGTTATGCCAAAGTACATGCGCAGGAACAGGCCGAAATCATTGAAACCGCATTCAGTATTTGATCGTACTAAATTCACCGGTGTACATTCTAAATAAATTATCTTCGTGCTTGTAAATTTTTTAGCAGATGATCGATATTAAAGTGCCAGCCGTCGGCGAATCCATCAGCGAAGTCACACTGGTGAAATGGCTTAAACAGGATGGCGACTATGTGGACCGCGATGAAGTGATCGCCGAACTCGAAAGTGAAAAAGCGACTTTTGAAGTGAATGCTGAAAAAGCCGGTTCACTCAAAACCCTCGGTAAAGAAGGAGATACGCTGAAAATCGGGGACGTGCTGGCCAGCATTGATGAGTCTGCTGTTAAACCGGCTGCTAAAACCCCCGCTGGCAACGGGACGCCGGCACCCGTAAAACAGGATGCCGTGAAAGCACCAGAGAAAAAAACCGTGGTTGTTGAATTTGTAAAGGAAACCCCGGCTGGTTCTTCCGATGTGAAAGCCACACCGGTTGCTGCAGCCATCATCTCAGATAAGAAAATGGATACAGGAACCATCGTCCCTTCCGGGGCGAATGGCAAGATTGTAAAACATGATGTACTCGAAGCGCTCAGCAACCCGGGCCGCCTGCCGGGTAAGACTTTGTTCGGCCGCGAACTCCGAAAGGAAAAAATGAGCAACCTGCGCAAGACGGTTTCACGCCGCCTGGTGGAAGCAAAAAATACCACGGCCATGCTCACCACGTTTAATGAAGTGGATATGAGCCAGGTGATGGCCCTGCGCACAAAGTATAAGGATAAATTCAAGGAGAAACACGGGGTGAACCTGGGTTTCATGAGCTTTTTCACCAAGGCCTGCTGTTATGCCCTCCAGGAGTGGCCGGCCGTGAACGCCTATATCGACGGCGAAGAAATTATCTACCACGATTATTGCGATATTTCGATTGCTGTATCTGCACCCAAGGGACTGGTGGTGCCCGTGATCCGTAATGCAGAAAGCCTGAGTATGGCGGAGATAGAGAAGAAAGTGGTTGAACTCGCCGGCAGGGCCAGGGATAATAAATTAAGTATGGAAGAAATGCAAGGCGGCACATTCACCATTACCAACGGTGGCGTATTTGGTTCGCTCATGTCCACCCCGATCATTAATATACCCCAGTCCGCAATCCTGGGCATGCATAAAATAGAAGAGAGGGCGGTGGTCGTAAACGGACAAATCGTGGTTCGCCCCATGATGTACCTGGCGGTCAGCTATGACCACCGGATCATCGACGGCCGTGAATCGGTGAGCTTTCTGGTTCGTGTAAAAGAACTGCTCGAAAATCCCGATCAGCTGCTGTTTGGAAAAGATCCCGTAAAAGCATTGCTTGAATTATAATTCACTTCAACTTTTTTGTCGTATTTAACCCCGCGCAGGCGGTCCGTTTTATTTCTTGAAAATTCCATCATTCATAACTCATAACTCAATACATGGATTTGTTGCATGAGATTCGATAACCTGCTCCGTTATGCCGTCCGGATCCTGGCAGCCTATACCGGGGAAATTCCTTTACAGGCATGGCTCAAAAATTTTTTCCGGGATAATCCGCAAATGGGGTCGCGGGACAGGAAGCAGGTGAGTGAAATGGTTTATTGTTATTTCCGCCTGGGTCATGCGCTCAAAAATATTCCGGCCGAAGAACGAATACTTACCGGACTTTTTCTTTCCAATCATAAGCCCGATCAGGTACTCGAACACCTGCGTCCGGAATGGCATGCGCAGATTGAAAAACCCGTGCAAGAGAAATTGGCAATTGTGTGCGCTGTATTCCCCGGATTTGACGTCCTCGAAATTTTCCCCTGGAAAAATTTACTGAGTGCGGACATGGACCACCAGGCATTTTGTTTGTCTTTCCTGGAAAAACCCCGGTTATTTGTCCGCATCCGGCCGGGACAGGAAAAAACGCTGACGGCCAAACTGGTAAATCTTCAGATCGATTTCCGGGATGCAGATCCCGGTTTCACTCTTCCTTTTAAAACCTATTCCTTTGCCGGCGGCACCAAACTGGACGAGGCGTTTGTATTGAACCGGGAAGCGGTGGTGCAGGACCTGAGTTCACAGCGCACCGCCCTGTTGCTGAAACATAACGGGAAAAAAGAATTCGAAGCCTGGGACTGCTGCGCCGGCAGCGGCGGGAAGTCCATCTTGCTGGCAGACCTGTACCCGGGCCTGCACCTGACGGTGTCGGATATACGCGAATCCATTTTAAAGAACCTGGCCACCCGTTTCGAAGAAGCGGGAATCAAACCGACCCATTTGTTTCAGGCTGACCTGACGGACCGGAATGATCTGCCCCGCCAGTCATTCAATTTCATGGTGGCCGACCTTCCCTGTACGGGCAGTGGCACCTGGAGCCGGACCCCTGAAGCGCTCTTTTTCTTTAATCCGGATGCTATTTCCGGTTACCGCCAGCGGCAGGAAAAAATCCTTACGAATATTACGGAGCACCTGAAACCGGGCGGGTTCCTGGTTTATATCACCTGTTCTGTTTTTGCTGATGAGAATGAGCGGGTTTCAGCCAGGCTTTTGGAGTCTGGTTCAATGAAACTGGAACAGGAGGAATTGATTACCGGGTATGGCCACGCGGCCGATACCATGTATGCCGCCCGGTTTACAAAGGTCCGGTGACCGGTCCTCCTAAAACTTTTTTGCGCTACTTTTTTCCTCGTATTGTTGAATCAGGTTTAATGTATGGGTGAGGGCCTCTTTACTGTGCCAGTCCAGATGGCCGGGTATAATATAGTCTGGGTTTCTGAATTTCACCTGAATATTTTTAATTGTGGCGACCCAGGCTTTTACGTTCGCATCGGAAAGATTACCCAGATCGGCAGCTTCCATGCTTTTCACCAGGCATCCGCCATACAGGATTTTTTCTTTGTCAAACCAAATCACAATATTGTCCGGAGAATGCCCTTGTCCGCCATAATAAGTCTGGAACATATGTTGGCCCATAGTAAAAAGCGTGTCTTTGTAAATTAAAAACCCAGCCCTTTTTTCATTTCTCAGCTTACTTATTTTGTCCGTTTGTTCTGTAGTATAGGTTTTAATGCCCTTTCGACGGTAAAATTCGAGACCGGCTGTTCTGTCTTCATGAAAATGCGTTGATATGCACAGGATAACGTCTTTGTTATGTTTTATTTTTATACTATCCAATAAAGGCTGAAACTGGGTACTGTCCCAGGGCGTGTCAAACAAGACAACTCCTTTTGTAGTGACCAGGTACATACTGTTTGCAGGGACCGGGTTGCCTTTATATAATCCATAAGTCGTATAAATGTAAAAGTCACCTGTTAAATGAGATATAATCAGACTGCGTTTTGGCGGCTGGCCTGAAGCGACGGACAATGAAAGCACAAAAATGGTCAGTATGGCAAATTCCCTCATAATGCTACCGGATTGAATCCGCTTTTAAATAAAAAGATAGGAAATCCCGGGAAATCAGCCGGAGATCTTGTTTCAATTTTATGTTTTTTAATCTAAATCCCTGTCCGGGCCGACCCGTGGGTTAATCCGATCTTATTCGTCTCAGGCAAATGAATCACAATTCAGAAAGTATACATATTTTTATTGTTTATTCCCGGACTTTGAAATATAGATTTTCCCAACTCTGCATGCTGACAGCAATCCTTTCCATTGCTGATCCGGGTTTTTGCCAGGACGTAAACAAAATAACATTAAATGATTATTATCCCGTCTCCATTTACAAAACAACCCAAACAAAAATTGAAAGGGCAAAATATCCGGTAATAGATTTTCATTCTCATGATTATCCCAAAACCGGCGCCGACGTTGCAGCATGGGTAAAAACAATGGATGAGACGGGTATCGCGAAAACCATCATCCTGTCATATGCTACCGGTTCAAAATTTGATTCCATAGTGGATAAATACTTGAGATATAGGGACAGATTCGAGATATGGTGTGGTTTTGATTATACAGGGTATGATAAGCCGGGATGGCAACAACATGCCATTGCCGAACTAAACCGGTGTTACAGGAAAGGAGCCAAAGGTGTTGGTGAATTGGGTGACAAAGGATTGGGTGAATTATATTCCCTGCCGGTGCCGGGTTATGGTTTGCATATTGACGATCCGCGTATGAAGCCATTGCTGGAAAAATGCGCAGAATTACACATGCCTGTCAGCATACATGTTGCTGAGGATGCGTGGATGTATCTGGCTGCCGATTCTACCAATGATGGATTGATGAATGCAGCTACTTGGAAAGTTGATGAATCAAAGAAAGGGATTTTAAATCATGACCAGTTGATTGCAACCCTGGAGCATGCTGTAAAAGAAAATCCCAAAACGATTTTTATCGCCTGTCATCTTGCCAATTGTTGTTCAGATCTTAAAGTGCTGGCAAGATTATTTGATACCTATCCGAACCTGTGGGCCGATATTGCAGCACGCTATGGTGAGCTGGCACCCGTACCCCGTTATACCAAGACATTTATGGAAAAATATGCCGATCGGCTTGTGTATGGTACTGATATGGGTATTTCCCCCAACATGTATCGCAGCACCTTTCGCATTCTTGAAACCGAAGATGAACATTTCTATGAACGGGCGCTCTTTAATTATCATTGGCCTTTATACGGCCTTGCATTATCAGATGATTTGCTGAGAAAACTATATTACGGTAACGCTAATAAAATTTTAATGCGTTGATATGGGAAATCCAAAACCTGTTCAACTCACGCTCAGCAATTCCACTTCAAAAATCAGTGTGCTGTTTGGGCCGATGTGAGCGCCGGTCTGCCTTTCACCATAAGCCAGGTGGGGCGGTATAAAGAAACGCCATTTGCTGCCGACTGCCATCAGTTGCAGGCCTTCTGTCCAGCCTTTAATAACCATGTTCAGCGGGAATGTGGCTGGCTGGCCGCGTTTAACTGAACTGTCGAACACGGTGCCATCAATCAACGTGCCATGGTAATGACAGGTAACCTTATTGCCTGCAAGCGGTTTTATACCATGGCCTTCAGTAATCACTTCGTACTGCAGACCGCTTGGTAGTGTGATAATACCGGACTTCTGCTTGTTAGCTTCTAAAAAATCATGCCCGGCTTTTAAGTTGGCTGAGGCCTTTTCATTCTTCATTTGAAATAATTTATCTGCGATACCCATACTTCTGTTTTTGTCTGAATTCTGGCGAATTTACCAATATTCAGTTGACTCGAAATTATTTATATTATACATCAACCTGGTTTTCAGTAAAACGTTACCCCAAAAGTCCGTAAAGCAACTACAGGGGTCTGCAAAAAAAATCACGCGTATTGTTTTTTAATTAAAAAAAACAATATGCGTTCAAATTTTAAATTTCCATTTTAATTTCCTGCTTAATTGTCTTATGCAGCCTTTAAGTTGATTTTGCATCAGCTACTTCCATATTAGATTTGTATATTTAATGTTGGCTCGTATTAAAAAACTAAACAGAATACCCCGGGAGATTTTAAATGACAAATATTTTTGACCTGCATATAGAAGATGAGATTCTTCCGTTGTTTGATTTCACTTATAATTTATATTCAGGTCAGGCAGTACGAGACATTTTAACTGAACCACCTGGTTCGAAGTCTGCAATTATGTTCAGACAGCATGTGCTAAAAGGTTTTATCGGCAACCGGGAAATCTTAAACGAATATTCTTATTCGCGGTTTAATTTGTCAGACGTATATAATTTCTTTGAAACATTTTCTGCAGGATCTTTTTTAGGCTTACACCTGAGAAGAAAGCTTATGTTTTCCGAGAAGGAGAGACATCAGAAAAGAGGAAAACTGATCATGCTTATCCTGCTTTTTAATAAATTACATTCCACCTATTTAAGTAAAATTAATACAAACCTTTTCCCTGGTGAATATGCAGCTGAACTGGGTCTGATCAACGGGTTTTTTGTTGATTTTAACCCGGAGTATTATGAATCAATCTTTCGTAAAAAGAAATTCAGGGTTCGTCATATTGTTGAACTGATGAAAATCATCACGGAAAAAGTAACCAACGGCCAGGCGGCATCTTTCTGGAAACGCTGGTATTTATTTGAAGCTTATCTTTCTATAAGCGACGGTATCATCAGGCATGGTTTTATCTTTCCATCATTTGAAGACAAGAATTTTGCAATCGAAGGACTTTATCATCCGCTTGTAAAAAATCCTGTCAGAAACGATCTTATTGCCAGCAGGAATGTTATTCTTTTAACCGGGCCTAATATGTCCGGTAAATCTACCTTACTTAAAGCGGTCAGCTTGTGCGTTTACCTCGGCCATATGGGTCTTGCTGTACCGGCTTCAAAAGCTACTATGCCATTTTTTAATACTATTTCTGTAGCTATTAATCTTACTGACAGTATTGTAAGTGGCTACAGCCATTTTATGTCGGAAATCATCACATTAAAAAATGTTCTTACGGAGGCCTTGGAAAGCGAAAAATGTTTCGCGGTTTTTGATGAATTATTCAGGGGAACAAACCTGGAAGACGCACTGGAAATCAGTACAGCCACTATAAGGGGGCTTGTCAAATTCCCCGGCTCACTGTTTATTATTTCTACTCACCTGCACCAGATGAAGGACATGGAGGAAATCAAAAAGGGTCTGGTTGCCACATATTTTATTGAATGCAAATTAAATGATAATACTCCGGCGTTTACATACAAATTAAAAGACGGCTGGTCTGACTTAAAACTGGGCCGGATACTATTTGAAAAGGAAGGGTTGAATAAAATGCTTGAATAAAATGCTCTTTTAATATTGATGCCTTCCCTGGTTTAGCCGCGCGGCCAGCTCATCTTTCTTTAATGTTATTTGTTTCCCGACCTGCTTCCCGTTGCGGAATGTGTTCGCTGTAATCTGCGTAGCGCCGACTGGGAAATTAAGGGGTTCACCGGAATATTTTGGGTAATAAGGATCCGGATTGGTGCCATCGAACGTATAATAAATATCCAGGCCTTTTATTTCTGTAGATAATTTCACGGAAAATGACCTGCTGTCCTTAATCCTGACCGGCGTATACATCACATTATACGCACTAAGTGCATATTTTGTCCCTTCAGCATCCAGCCTCGGAAATTGCGCTTCCATCTTTTGTACAAAGTGATCCCAGTTACGGTCAGCTTTCGGACTCCAGTACACTTCCGCCAATGCAAGCCCTCTTGGCCAGGTCATGTATTCAACATGACGGTAATTGGACACCCGCTCTGTCCAGAGGTTGCCTTGTCCGCCCAGTATATATTTTTCATCCACGCTGTCCGGTACCGGATCATAATTGTATGAATCGGAGAGCCGGCACATTCCATAGGCGGGCGGCTCCACGCTGGTTTCTCCCTGATAGAGATCAAGATAACAATAATCCCAGGGCGTCATCACCACGTGGTGATTCATTTTAGCTGCTTCTATACCTCCTTTCATGCCCCTCCAGCTCATTACAGTGGCCTCAGGTGCCAGTCCGCCTTCCAGTATTTCGTCCCAGCCTATCAGCTTTTTACCTTTGCTTTTTAATATGCCTTCCATTCTTTTTACAAAATAACTTTGCAGTTCATCAACATTTTTGAGGTGTTCGTCGGTCATGCGTTTCTGGCATTTCGGGCAATCGGCCCAAAACCCTTTATACGCCTCATCACCGCCTATATGAATGTATTCACAGGGGAACAGGGCTGCCAGCTCGGTAAATATTTTATCCAGCATCATGAAAACAGAATCGTTTCCAATACATAAAGCATTATCATCCCGTACCGGACTCCGGAAACCGGCATTTACGCTATAGGGCAACTGCGTACAGGAAAGATTTTGAAAGGACGCAATGAGGGCAAGGCTATGCGCGGGCACATCAATTTCCGGAAGGATGGTGATATTCAGGTCTTTTGCAAAACTGATCATTTCACGCATGTCTTCCTGGGTGTAAAATCCGCCATCCGAAGCCTGCTCATAGGCCAGTGCGGGCAAAAACTCGCCCCACAAACCCGTGCGTTTTACGCGCCAGGCTCCGACATGGGTCAGTTGTGGTAAAGATTTGATCTCGATCCTCCAGCCCTGGTCATCACTCAAATGCAGGTGCAGCACATTGTATTTATACCGGGCCATCTGAACCATATATTTCTTCACTTCCTCCTTTGTAAAAAAATGCCGGCTTACATCAAGCATGAGTCCGCGCCACCCAAAACGCGGATAGTCAGTAATGGACACACAGGGAGCGTTCCACGCGATATCGGCAACCCGTATATTGCTTTCGATTTCAGGAGGCAGCAGTTGCAAAAAACTCTGCACCCCATAAAAAATACCTGCAGGCTGGTTGGCCGTAATGGTTACTTTCCCGGGCGTCACCGATAACCGGTATCCTTCATTTCCGAGTTCCGGATCTGCGGTTTTATTCAGGCCGATCCGGAAAACTGCTGAACCGGAGTTGGTCATTGTCACATGGTAACCCGTGGGGAGCGTAAGCCGTTCACTTAATTCAGCCATCGCTGTTTTAAGACCCGGATTCCCATCGGCGTTGATAGTGATGGTAGCCGGCAGAATAAAATGTCCCTGGTTTTCAGTCAGTTTAACTGGTTGTGGTATAATGGAAATATTGTCCTGTGCGAAAACGGTAAACAGGCTGAACAGACCGGCAGATAAAAGTATAATTTGTTTCATGTGGAAGCTCTGTTTTGTGCTAAGCCGGCGTCAAGTTACCGATATTGGTTAAATCCTTAAAAAAAGAACCCGGACCATTTCATTTTTGAATAATAATTTGTGGTGGACGGGGCGGCTGTTAATGCATCCAGCTCTTCCCGCCATAACCATTCATTTCCTGTATTATTCTGCATAAACTTTTTTTCCGGGTTACCGGCTTTATGTTTATTTAAAGTGTTCAGGTATTTTTAACGTTGATTATTCTCTTCAGTCCGGCTTTAAAAAATCGCCGTCAACAATCAGTAATTTTACTTTGTTTTTTGTCCTGGAGCGATGTGAGCTCAGTTCATCTGAGACCACGTAGGTCATCCCTTTTTTCAGAATAATTATTTCACCATTTTCCTGTTCATTTATAAGTTCTCCTTCGAGACAGTGGACGATATGTCCTTTTTTACACCAGTGATCCGCCAGGTAATGATCTGAATATTCCACGATCCTGATTCTTAAACCGGGATACTGGATGGTCTGCCAAAAGGCCGTTCCGCCTGCTCCCTGATGCTCTGTTTTGGGAATGGTTTTCCAATCAATGGTTAAATAGGGAATATGACTCATTTGATGGATTGTATAATTTATTAATTGAATAGTCCGTTTAGTTCACGGAAGTTTATGCTGGCGGCATTTAAAACGGGGATTTTGAATTTCCTGTAATTTAATAAAATCCGGGATAAATAATTTTGAACGCCGGATTTCCGGGCTACAGGATTTATTTTCCGGTTTTGGTTTTAAATTTAATTATGGGAACCAAAGCGCTCATTCGAAAAGACCCGGTTACCGTTTATTTTATACTGACTTTCCTGATTTCCTGGACAGGGGCATTTTTATTGGTTGCCGGTAAACTGATTCACCATGAACCGGTATCAAAACTGGATGGCATCCTGATGTTTCCGGTCATGTTGCTGGGACCTTCATGCTCTGGCATTTTACTTATGTATGTTACCGGCGGAAAGAAAGGGTTAAAAGATTTTTGTGTCAGGATTAGTCCCAAAAAGGCTCCGGGGAAATGGTATCCGGCGCTCCTGATACCGCCTTCGGCGATTTTATTGGTTCTGGTCCTGCTTTCACTGACCCTCTCCAAAGAATACGCACCGAATTTTTTCCTGATCGGTTTCCTTTTTGGCATTCCGGCAGGTATTTTGGAGGAGACCGGCTGGATGGGTTTTGCTTTTCCGAATATGAGTAAAAGGCGTTCAGCCCTTTCCAACAGCATGTTGCTTGGATTGATCTGGGGATTGTGGCACCTGCCGGTGATTAATTTTCTGGGAACGGCAAGCCCCCATGGAACCTGGTGGTTTCCCTACTTTCTTTCTTTTGTATTGGTCATGACCGCTATGCGGGTGATCATTGCCTGGGTGTATTGCAACACGGAAAGTGTATTCCTGTCCCAGCTTATGCATATCAGTTCAACCGGATTCCTGGTCATATTCAGCCCTTCCCCCATGACTGTTCAACATGAACCCGTTTGGTATGTTGCCTATGCCATCGCATTATGGGCCTGCGTTTTATTCATTACAGCAAAATGGAGTAAAAACCTGGTTAAAAAAAAGAAGCCAGAGAATCATCATTCTCTGATATGTGATTCAGGTGGACCGGTGTAAAGGATTGACAATACAGAGGTATCATTCCAACCACGAACCTAAAACCTATAGCTCAAACCCAGTCCGTTGGGTCCCGCGCCCAGCTCAAGGTTTTTAAGTTTTTTATTTAGGCGAACGGAATTTTTATGATGCAGACTTAACACGATTCCGTCCATGAGTAAAAGAAAACCGCCCTGTACGGCAATGCTGGTGCCATATCCCATCAGTTGATCCCGGGATTTTTGGTTCGTGGAATTCATTCCTTTTTCCCGCAGGAAGAAGCCCGT
>DHWT01000238.1:0-170 GCA_002413325.1 Chitinophagaceae bacterium UBA5175
AATGAAGCCATAGAAGAGGAACTCAGAACTTCCTGAACCACCGGTTTTTCCTTACATTTATCCCGCTCATTTGCATTTTGCATGGTTCAGTTTACTGCCGTTATACAACAATTTGCAGAACAGGGGGAAAAAACAGGTTGGTCCTATGTGGAGATCCCGCCTGATATTTC
>DHWT01000238.1:435-8494 GCA_002413325.1 Chitinophagaceae bacterium UBA5175
GAGCAGTTAAAACCCGGGTATAAAAAATCATACCGTGTTAAAGGAAAGCTGGATGCCCATCCCATTTCCCAGCAGGCCCTGATACCCATGGGAAACGGTGTATTTATCATGCCCTTAAAAGCCGGACTCCGCAAAGCCCTTCATAAAAATAAAGGCGCCCTGCTCAGACTTCGCCTGATGGAAGATACAAAGCCTTTGGAAATTTGTACAGAGCTGCTCGAATGCCTGGGAGATGCGCCAAAAGCAGAAAAAAAATTCATGGCCCTGCCCCGCTCCCACCAGATGTATTACAGCAACTGGATCGGGTGTGCTAAAACCATCCGGACAAAGGCCAGAAGAATCGCATGCACGATTGAAGCGATGGAAAAAAATTTGACTTATGCCGAAATGCTCCGGTTAAATGCACAATCTGTTAATAAGTAAGTTGTCGGAAATATGCATTTAAAGAATTAAATTTGGTAACATGCGTTGGATATGCGGCGTAAACCTCATTTGAAAACTTAAAATTCCCTGAATTGACCGAAACGATTATCAACCTGGAAACCGTTAACCCGATTGAATTTTTTGGCGTTAACAATGGCAAGTTAGATATCCTCAAAAAAAAATTTCCCTTACTAAAAATTCTATCCCGCGGAACACAGATCAAACTCAGTGGCGCACCAGAACAGGTGGAAACAGCAAAAGAAAAAATAGACCTCCTGCTCCAGTACCTGGAGCGAAACGGCAGTCTTACAGAAAATTATTTCAACCAGATATTGGGCGGCGATGATGCCGAAACAGTAGATCATTTTGTGGACAGGAATCCCAACGATATCCTGGTCTTCGGCCCGAACGGAAAAACCGTGCGTGCCCGGACGGTGAACCAGAAGAAACTGGTAACGGCTTCCGAAAGAAATGATATTGTGTTTGCTATCGGACCGGCCGGTACCGGAAAAACCTATACCGCCGTTGCCATGGCGGTGCGTGCACTGAAAAATAAAATGGTCAAGAAAATCATCCTGACACGGCCTGCCGTGGAAGCGGGTGAAAACCTGGGATTTCTTCCGGGAGACCTGAAAGAAAAAATCGATCCCTACCTGCGTCCCTTATATGACGCACTGGACGATATGATTCCGGCCGATAAACTGGGATATTATATGACGACGCGTACCATTGAAATCGCTCCGCTGGCTTATATGCGCGGACGCACACTCGACAATGCCTTTATCATCCTGGATGAAGCCCAAAATGCCACGGACCTGCAGTTGAAAATGTTCCTGACCCGTATCGGTGCCAGCGCCAAAGCCATCATTACCGGGGACCTGACCCAGATTGATCTTCCTAAAAATCAAAAAAGCGGACTGGCCAAGGCCCTGTATATCCTCAAAGGGATCGACGGTATTTCGCATATCGAACTGGACGAGGAAGATGTGGTTAGACACCGGCTGGTGAAAGCCATAATCAAAGCATACGAAAAAGATAAAGTCATTGAACAGGGCGGTGCCTGATAACCGGAAACCGCTTTTTCCTAACCATCAAAGCTGATCATTGAAAACCATTATTGCCGGTTTCCTTATTATTTCCATTATCGCCTGTCACGCCGGTAAAACATTTAATAAGGCAGAAGATGCCCAGGATGCCGGACGCCAGTTTATCCGTGCCTCGCTGGACGGCGATTATGAAAAAGCAAAATTTTACCTGCTCAATGATTCTGTGAATCTTTTACTGATCAGTAAATGGCAGGAGGGTTTTGATAAAATGGACCGGGAAACCCGCCAACAGTACAAGGAAGCAAGTATTCTTCCCATTAGTATCCAGGCAATAAACGATTCTGTTACTTCCTATACTTATTCTAACAGTTTCCGCAAAGACACCACTACGGTTCATATTGTGCGGGTGAATGGTGAATGGCTGGTGGATCTCAAAGAGATCCTCAATCAAAAGCACTAACCCTCTGACCTTTTTGCGCTATGATACTGAATGAGTAGGTTTGTAACCTCAACAGCAACTTATGAATAAAACAAATGTTTCACATCCCTGGCATGGGGTTCCGTATGGAAGTAACGCCCCCCGTATTGTCAACGCCATTATTGAAATTCCCCAGGGTGCCCGTGCAAAATATGAAATTGACAAAGCGAGCGGTTTGCTCAAACTGGACCGTGTTATTTATTCATCTTTTTATTACCCGGTTAATTATGGTTTTATTCCGCAAACCTATGGAGACGATAAAGATCCCCTGGATATCCTGGTTATTACCTCCCTGCCGGTAGTACCCCTCTGCCTCATGGAAGCCAAAGTAATGGGTGTGATGCAAATGATCGACAGCGGGGATGCCGATGATAAAATCATAGCCGTCGCTGCCAGGGACCCGGGTGTAAATCATTATAACAATATCGAAGAATTACCCAGGCATTTTTTCGATGAACTCCGGCATTTTTTTGAGGAATACAAAAAACTGGAAAACAAAACGGTAAAAGTGGAGGAATTCGGCGATAAGACCATGGCATTAAAAGTTATTGAAAATGCCATTGAAGCTTATAAGCAGGGATTCGGAAATAAATAAGCCGGTTCTTTTATGTATTCGGACGGTTCCTGCATCTCTACTGAAAGATGATATATTACGGTGAATTCATCCCCACATATGCGTTTAACAGACCAGGAACTGTTAAAACATTTTTATACAGATCATAACAACGAGTGGCTGGGACCCCTGCTGGAACGTTATACCCTGTTATTATATGGTGTTTCCCTGAAATACCTGAAAAACCCGGAAGAGGCGCGGGATGCTGTTCAGCAGATTTTCCTGAAAGCTATTACCGAACTGCATAAATATGAAGTCAGCTATTTCAGTTCCTGGCTTTATATGATTGCAAAGAATCATTGCCTGATGATATTGCGCAATCGGCGGCGGGGTATTCCCGTTGACCTGATCACCGAGCCGGTTACAGATACGGAAGACCCGGATCCATTGAAAAATGAAAGCCTGCTGAAGGATCTGGAAGATGCATTGCAACACCTGAGCCCGGAACAAAAAATCTGCATCCGGCTGTTTTACCTGCAGAAAAAATCTTATCAGTCCATCGCCACTGAAACGGGCTTTAACCTGCTACAGGTAAAAAGTTATATCCAGAATGGAAAAAGAAACCTGCGCTTGTTACTGGAAAAGAAATTAGATAAAATGAAAGAATAAACATGACTGAAGAAATCCATGATATGCATCCGGATGATCCCGGGAAAAAACTGTCAGCCTCGCTGGACAGTCACCTGCGTACCATCATGCCGGAAAAGGACCTGGACCATTTCCGGGATCAACTGCCTGCGGCATTTCTTGAAGATGCTACCGAAGGTTTGGGGCATCTTCCGGATACAAAACAACTGGAGGCTGTTTTACAGCAGCTGAACCAGCAAATGCATCAGCAGCTCAACCCTAAAAAAGCGCATAAGCGCAGAAGATCGGCCTGGGACCCCAGCTGGGCTTACTGGGCAATTTTGATCATTCTGCTGCTCACGATTGCGGCGTTTATAGTAATCCGGATCTTGCTCTACCGGTAAAAGTTACTGGTACTGGATATATACCGGCCTGGGTTTCAGATTTAAAACTTCTTCCGGTGTCATCATCCGGCTGTTCGGTTCCCTGAAATCATTCTTGTAAAACAATTTGAATCCCGTGAACTGAACCGGTTCCCTGGAAATAAATTCGCGGTAGGTGCTGAGTTTTCTTGATTGGGCACCCCATCCGTCCATGTCGATCACCACCTGAACCTCAGGTTCCGGTTTAATCTTTTTATAATTTGTAATCATCGCCTGTGTAAAGCGGTGTACTACCAGAATTTTGGGTGGAAGCTGGTTAGCTTTAGTGAGATCTGAAAGATATTTAATTGTAAAGTTGATGTCTGATGCATCCATGGTCCCGATAACTGATCCAGGTTTTTTCCCGGTTTTCATGGAAAACTCAGGGTCAATTCCAAGGTGAACCTGCGGCATTTTAAGGTAGGGTTCCAACAGGGGAACTTCCTCCTGAACCGTGCTTTGACCAACCTGGATATCCAGGAAGACCAGGGCATTGATCCGGGCGGCCATTCGGATTACTGAATCGATTTGTTTAAAGGGCATGCGCAACCGGTATTTATCTCCTTTTCCCGGATAACCCTGGGCGGTTACGGCGATATAGTGCAGGGCTGGCTGTACATGAACGGTAGAATCGGCTGTTTGCCATTTCTTAACCTCTTCCTGCAGTTTTTTAAACATTTCATCGGTCGGGTATTCTCCCAGCACCCCCATCTTTTTTGAATAGAAATTACCGTAATAAGCGACTACCCGGTTAAACGGGAAAATGGCTCCTGGTAAAGGATATTCCAGTTTAACAGGCCAGCGGCCGGAGCTGTCGCCATTGTTCAGGGCCCGGTTCAGCCGGTCGTAATTTGCAGTATCCAGGACTGCAAAACCGCCATGCAAGCGGACGGAATCCTTATGGGACGTCGTATCGCTCCTGTTTAAAAGCAATTCACTGGAATTCCGGTGGAAGAAATTGCCCGAGCCAAAAGCCTTGAAAAAATATAACCCCGCTATAACGGAAGTGCCAACAAAAACGAAAATCAGGTATTGGGTCTTAATCACACGGGTTCCTGAACCAGTTTTGGAAGAAATTTGCATAAGGTTTTAGATTGACGGATGGATCTGGACGATCCATTTATAAAAAACGTGATAAATCTGCCTTTATTTTAGTTTGATTCGGTTAAAAAGATATTTTTTTATACCAGTTGATCAATCCATTGGTGGATCCGTCATGACCGGTTGTTTCATCGCCGTTTTCCAATTCCGGGAGAATTTTTCCTGCCAGTTCCTTTCCCAGTTCAACCCCCCACTGGTCAAAAGAATATATATTCCAGATCACACCCTGGACGAATATTTTATGTTCATACAGTGCAATCAGTTGACCCAGGGCATAGGGTGTCATTAATTTAATCAGGAAGGAATTGGTGGGCCGGTTTCCGCTGAAAAATTTAAAGGGTATCAGCTCCGGTTTTACCCGGGCTGCCTGGAGTTCTTCCGGCGTGCGGCCATTCATCAGAGCCTCTGTCTGCGCAAAAAAGTTTGACAGCAGTTTGGCGTGGTGGTCGCCCAGGGGATTGTGGCTGATGGCCGGTGCAATAAAATCGCAGGGAATCAAAACCGTTCCCTGGTGGATCAACTGATAAAAAGCATGCTGACCATTGGTTCCGGGTTCACCCCATACAACAGGTCCGGTGGAATATGTAACGGGAACCCCGTTGCGGTCAACCGATTTCCCATTACTTTCCATATTTCCCTGCTGAAAATAAGCGGCAAAACGGTGCATATACTGATCATAAGGCAGGATGGCTTCTGTTTGTGAACCGAAGAAATTGCGGTACCAGATGCCCAGCAATGCCATAATCACCGGTATATTTTTCTCAAAAGGCATGTTTCTGAAATGCTTGTCGGAAGCATGGGCGCCCTGCAGCATTTCCTCAAAACGCGCATAACCGATCATCAGCACGATGGAAAGTCCGATCGCACTCCACAGGGAATACCTGCCTCCCACCCAATCCCAGAACACAAACATATTGGAACGGTCAATTCCGAACCGGACTACTTCATGCTCATTGGTGGAAAGCGCCACAAAATGTTTGGCGATATGGGATTCATCGCCGGCCGATTTCAAAAACCAGTCCCGCGCACTATACGCATTGGTCATGGTCTCCTGGGTCGTAAATGTTTTGGATGCGATCAGGAAAAGGGTTTCTTCAGGACTGATTTTTTTCAGGGTTTCCACAAGCTGGGTTGCGTCCACGTTGGAAACAAAATAGGACTGCATGCCATCAATCCAGTAATGTTTTAATGCTTCTGTGACCATAACGGGTCCCAGGTCGCTGCCTCCGATACCGATATTGACAATATTGCGGATGGGCTTACCACTATATCCGAGCCATTCACCAGAATGTATTTTATGGCTGAAGTTTTTCATATGTTCCAGTTCCTGCATCACTTCCGGCATCACATCTTTCCCATCGCTAAAAACAGGTTCTCCGGAAAAATTCCGTAAGGCGGTATGTAAAACGGACCGGTTTTCTGTATGGTTTATTTTTTCCCCGGAAAAAAGGGCCTGCATGGCTTCACCCACCTGACATTCCTGTGCCAGTTCAAATAAATGTGAAAGGGTTTCCGTATTCACCAGGTTTTTGGAAAAATCGAAAAGGATATCCCCGAATATGATGGAAAACCGGTTAAATCTCTCCGGGTCTTCGCTGAACAGGTTCCTCATCTGGATACCCTTCATGTACTGCTGGTCCCCCTGGAGTTTTTTCCAGGCACTGGTTTCTACAGGGGAAATATTTGGAAACATAAAACGTACGGGCTTTGGTTTGGCCACAAAATTACGATTAGAATTTTGTTATTGGTAAAGGAAATGGAACGGGGCTAACTGATATGCGTAAGGGCTTTTAAAAAAATCAGCAGCATATCAGCTGAAATGTCCAGGTGGGTAATGATCCGGAGTCTCCTGTCGGAGATGGGGAGTAACAGAATTTCTCTTTCACGTAACCGGGAAATAAAACCACCCATGTCCACCCCGTCTTTTAACTCAAAAATAACCAGGTTGGTTTCAACCGGCAGAACCATTTTCACCAAGGGATGGTTTTGCAGGGCCGCTTCTATTTTTTTTGCATGCAGGTGATCTGTGGCCAGCCTTTCTATATGATGGTCCAGGGCATATACTGCGGTAGCTGCGAAAAATCCGGCCTGCCGCATGCCCCCTCCGAATACCTTGCGCACACGCCGGGCCTGGTGAATGAATTTTTCACTGCCCATCAGCATACTGCCGGCCGGGCATCCGAGTCCTTTGTTAAAACAAACTGAAATGCTATGAAAAACTGATCCATAATCGTCGGGTTTTTCATTTTTAGCTACCAGGGCATTGAATAAACGGGCGCCATCCAGGTGCAGGTTGAGCTGGTGGGTATCGCAAACCTCTTTTATTTTTATGATTTCATTAAAATCATAACAACTGCCCCCGCCGCGGTTCGACGTGTTTTCCAGGCAAACCAGCGAAGTCCTGGCTTTATGCACGTCTTTGGAGTTGATGGATTTCAAAACCTGTTCGGCCCGGATCCTTCCCCGGTCACCGGCCACAGGCCGCACCTGGCAGCCGGCATTAAAAGCAATACCACCACCTTCATATATGTATACATGGGCTTCCTGCTCACAGATCACTTCATCACCGGGCCGGGTATGGCTGGTAATGGCAACCTGGTTCGACATGGTTCCGCTTGCACAATACAGGGCTGCTTCCATTCCGAAAAGACCGGCCATCCTTTTTTCAAGGAGATTGATTGTCGGATCCTCGCCAAAAACATCATCTCCCACGGAGGCATGCATCATGGCTTCCATCATGCCAGGCGTCGGTTTTGTTACGGTATCGGAACGAAAATCAATGATCATATTCTGTTATTAAAGTTATTGATACCTGAAGGTGGTTAACAGGATGATTGAAAATACCACATTATAAAATTAAAATTAAGTAGAATTTAATCGGGAAAGGAGCTGGCACTTTTACACAATCCCCATCTGTTTTTACAGCAGGGTTTTTATTTTCGCGAACGTTTCCCGTATTTGTAAATGAATCTTTAACTTGCGTGCCTATGACACAGGAAAAGCTTATCGATATGAGGTCCCGGCTGAGCGGACTGAGGAGGTTTCTTTGACGTCGAGAACCGCCAGATCAAAATCAATGAAGAAAGACAGTTAACCGGAAGTTCAGGCTTCTGGGAAGACAATGAACGGGCCACGGCTATTCTCAAAAACATTAAGGTGAATGAGTACTGGTTAAAACTCTATCAGGCTGTGGAGACAGCTATAGAGGATTTTGCCGTGCTGATGGAATTCTGGAAATCAGGTGAAGCCACGGAAGAAGAAACAAAGACTGCTTACGGGAAGGCCCTGGAACTGCTGGATGAAGCCGAATTCAAATCCACGCTGAATGAACCCGAGGATGAACTGCCTGCTGTACTGCAAATCAACTCAGGAGCTGGTGGAACAGAAAGCCAGGACTGGGCGGAAATGC
>DHWT01000238.1:8737-8984 GCA_002413325.1 Chitinophagaceae bacterium UBA5175
GCGGAAATGCTGATGCGCATGTACCGGATGTACGGTGAAAAACAGGGTTGGTCCGTTTCCGAACTCGACTACCAGGATGGCGAATCCGCGGGAATAAAAAGTGTTACCCTGCAGTTTGACGGACCCTTTGCCTATGGATTCCTGAAAGCAGAAAGCGGGGTACACCGGCTGGTACGCATTTCTCCTTTCGATTCCAATGCCCGTCGCCATACTTCCTTCGCCTCTGTGTATGTGTATCCCCTGATTG
>DHWT01000097.1 GCA_002413325.1 Chitinophagaceae bacterium UBA5175
TTCCTGATCGCAGCACCCGTTGCCGGATGGGCGATGGAAGCCTGGCTGAAAAACTACCCCTACCGGGTAAACATCCACTGGTGGGTTTTTGCCCTTGCAGGCGGAATTTCCATTTTCATTGCCCTAGTTACGATCAGCTACCAGGCGATCCGGGCAGCAGTTGCCAATCCGGTGAAAAGCCTGCGGTCAGAATGATCGTTGGCAGTTATGGGTTATGAGTTATGAGTTATGAGTTATGAGTTATGAGTTATGAGTTATTAAGGGGAGAAAAGTTAGGGAAAACATATAAATTCTGTCCGGTCAGTATTTCTTTCTTTTGGCACGGTTTTTTGCTTTATGAAGGAAACACTTCAGATGCAAACGGTTCGTGAGCAACAATCGATTGATATATCACCTGTCCCCCACAAATCCCCGATGATCCCCGCTCCGGTTTCCCCCGATCAGGTAAGGAAACTGAAAATCAGGGAATTCATATCCTGGTCGGTTTGTTTTGCCGTCATTACGGCCCTGACCGGACTGATGAAGATCTTGCAGGTCGGGGTGACTATGGACACTGTTACTTCTATTCTTTTCTTCCTCTCACTTTCCGGGCTGATCTATTTTATTTACAGGATCATTTCATTTTCCCGGAATCCACTGCCCCGGAGTCCCCATCCCCGGAATGAACTGAATTAAACTTTTTCATTTAAGCGCACACTGACTGTATCATATTCGGACAATGTTCCGGAATTTCTTCCTCCTACGCATTGATTATGAAGGGTTCATAATCTGGCATTTTCTTGGCACCGGATACAGGATCATTCGCTGATCCGGATTAAAATACCTGTTATGCTGCGCAACTTTATTATGACTGCCTGGAGAAACCTGATTAAGAACAAGGCCTTTTCCCTGATCAATATTCTGGGCCTCAGCACAGGTCTCTGCTGTTTTCTCCTGATTTTATTATTTGTCCAGGATGAATTGCACTTCGACCGTTTTAACCTGAAGGCAGACCGGATATACCGGGTGTATTCCAGTATTCGTTTTGGAGGTACCGACCTGAATTTTCCCCTGTCACCAGATCCTATGGGGAATGTTTTGAAAAATGATTATCCCCAGGTTGAGCAATTTACCCGTGTTTATACTTCGAATGGCCCCAAACAGATTAAGAAAGGAAATCTTTACATAACAGAACATCGGGTGGCTCACGTGGATTCAACATTTTTCGAGGTATTTACTTTTCCTTTGCTATCCGGCATTACGGAAAATGCGCTGAATGAACCCAATACGGTCGTCATTACGGAATCCATGGCGAAAAAGTATTTCGGAACAACTGAAGCTGTTGGCCGGCTTATAGAAACCACGGAGAAAGGGAAAACACTATACAAGGTAACTGCCGTGATCCGGGATATGCCGGAGAACGGTCATTTTCATTTTGATTTCCTTTTTTCCATGAAAAATGTCGATTATCAATGGGGCCAGTTTCTGAGTCATAATTTTTACACCTATATTTTACTGAAACCGGGTACAGATTACAAGGCATTCAATAAAAATTTCGTTCAGTATATTGATAAATATGCTCTGCCCCAGGCCAGGCAGTTCATGCAGATCAACAGCATGGAGGATTTTAGAAAAGCCGGAAACAAACTGGAGTATGCGTTGATGCCCCTAACGAAAATTCATTTGTATTCTTCAGGACAACATGAACTGGAGCCCGGAGGCAATATTCAGTATGTATATATATTCTCGGCAGTGGCGGTCTTCATCCTATTAATCGCCTGTATCAATTTCATGAACCTGACCACGGCCCGCTCCGCAAAACGGGCACGGGAAGTAGGTATACGAAAAGTACTCGGTACCCGGCGCAAGGATCTGGTTCTGCAGTTTCTATCCGAATCCACCCTGATGGTGATCATTTCACTTGCGATTGCCCTTGTAGCCTGCTTTATTTTGATTCCAGGGTTTAATTCCCTCGCAGGCAAATCCATAAAATCTTCCTTAGTTTTTTCTCCCCTCATACTTCCCTGGATCATCGTCCTGCCTCTGGTCGTGGGTCTGCTGGCCGGATTATATCCTGCATTTTTCCTGTCGGCATTCCGTCCGATCGATGTGCTGAAGGGAAAGTGGAAAATGGGAACTAAAAGGGGGGGAAGCCTGAGAAGCCTGCTGGTGGTATTTCAATTCAGTACATCCATCATCCTGATTCTCGGGACCCTGGTGATTTACCGGCAATTACATTTTATCCAGACGAAAAATTTAGGGTTTAATAAAGACCAGGTCATCATCATCAACAATGCAGGTGTATTAAAAGAAAATCTGAACACATATAAAACAGAATTGCTAAAGTTGCCTGGTGTATTAAATGGTACGGTCAGTAATTACCTGCCAACCAATTCCTCGCGGAGTGACCAGAGTTTTTCGAAAAGTTCCACCATGTCTTCAACCAATGGTTTTAACATGCAGACCTGGTATGTGGATGAGGAATACCTGAATACCATGGGTATGCAGGTGCTGAAAGGAAGGGATTTTTTCAAATCCGGTGTTTCAGATTCAAATGCCATTATTATCAATCAAACCTGTGCAGGTATTCTCGGATATGCTGACCCCGTTGGTAAACAAATTTATAACAATAATGAAAACGGCAAATCCACGACGGCTTTCACTATAATCGGTGTAATAAAAGATTTTAACTATGAATCATTAAAGCAGCCTGTGGGACCTTTGAGTCTTTTTCTTTCCCGTTACCCGGGTACGGTCAGTTTCCGGGTTAACCCTGCCGGTATGAAAGGTTTTTTGGAAAGATCAGAAAGCCTTTGGAAACAACTGGATCCATCTATGCCCTTCAGTTACCAGTTCATGGATGAGGCTTTTGCTGATATGTACCGGTCTGAACAGCGGGTAGGTAAGATTGCTTTTTTATTTGCCACCCTGGCCATTGTGATTGCCAGTATGGGTTTATTCGGACTGGCCACATTTATGGCGGAACAACGCATGAAAGAGATTGGGATTCGGAAAGTACTGGGTGCAAGCGTGCAGCGTATCATGGGACTGATGACGCGTGAATTCCTGCGTCTCGTGTGTATTTCATTCATCATTGCTGCACCCGTCGCTTGGTGGGCGATGAATTCATGGCTGAATGATTTTGCTTACCGGGTACAGATCGCCTGGTGGATGTTTGTTGTTTCTGCCCTGTTGTCGTTGTTCATAGCCCTGTTCACGGTAAGTATCCAGGCTTTCCGTGCTGCCATCATGAATCCCGTGAAAAGTTTGAAAACTGAATGAGCCGTTAATTAAATAATCTGCCGGCCGTTCCTGATCCCGTTTTTACAAAATAAAAAAATTACGGATCCTTTGCCCGTTTACGTTCCGGCAAAACTGCCGCCCGCAGGGTTCTGGGGCCTTCCCCTTACAGCATGCTTTTGTCAGGTATCCGGATACGACAGCAATATAACCTGGCGAAAGGCCCTAGAAAAGGCGGATAAAATAATACAGGAGTATTATTTGCCTGCCCATGCGTATAATACGCGCTTTTTATTTTTGTAAACCTGGTTTTCATACAGATAAATATCCGGGCCACATATGATTTTTGTATTTCCATGATCGAAAACGGCCAACTGGTAATTAACCCGGACAGTATCCCCTGTTACGATAAATGCAAGTGTTTGAAAGTTGGAGAAGGAGGATGAGCCGCTTGGTGGCAGGTAGCAATCCTGACTGACTACCAGTTTGGCTACCTGGTCATCAGGGAAATACTTTTGAATCAGTTTTTTTTGCGTATCGGATCCCTGTTTGCCCAATCCGAGTGCTGTTGTTAATGAGCAATCCAGTTCAATACAGCCTGTACCGCCCACGGCGCTGTAAAAAGCAGCCAGTGCTTTGAGCGAAGTTGGAAGTGAGGCTGCCAATGTTTTATTTACTTTCCCGGTTTCTTTGGGAATCAGGTTATATGTCTTTTGTGCCTGACTTTTTGAAAAAAAAGTGATCAGGAGCAGAACTGAGAGAAAACGAATATTTGGTTTCATTTTAAGATAAATCTTAAGTGTCACCCTTAAACAACTATTGCATCCATGAAAATGTAGTAAAATTGCAGCGGTATGACAAATATTTGCATCAGGCCGCTTCGTGTCGGAGACAATGCAGGGATCGCGGCCATTATCAGAAACATTCTCGCAGAGTTTGGGGCAGATAAACCGGGCACGGTTTTTTTTGATCCTACAACAGATAACCTCTTTCAATTATTTTCAGTTCCGGATTCGGCCTATTTTATTGCAGAAGCGGATGGAAAAATTGTTGGCGGCTCCGGTGTTTTCCCAACTCCGGGTTTGCCTGCAGGCTGTTGTGAACTCGTGAAACTTTACCTGCTTCCGGAAATGCGCGGGCAGGGACTGGGTCACCGGCTCATGGAAATATGTTTTCAGAAGGCAATTGAATTTGGATTCAGTAAGATGTACCTGGAGACCATGCCGGAATTACGCATGGCAATCGGACTCTATGAAAGGGCCGGCTTTTCATATCTTCCCGGTCCGTTAGGGCAGTCCGGGCATTTTGGTTGCGATCTCTGGATGATCAAAAGTCTACTGTAGCTCAAAGAGTTGCAAAACAGCGCATAAAATAGTATTAAAACACTCACCTTGATCCCGTTCTCAATTCTACTTGTTCAGGGAATGTGGAATAAAATGTGTGTTCTTAAGAAACAAATCCTGAATTAATACGTTAACTTCAAAATATGAAGAATCAAATACAAAAAACCCTGATGCAGGGAATGAGAGAACTGCATATAAAGATTCTTCAATCGAATAACCTTACTGAAATTGGCAATTATTTACAGGAGATCATGGATCGGGTTAACCAGGTTCCTCCTGATTACATAGAGAAATTACGGAGCAGGTACTGGAAGGATATAAGTAAATCCCATATAATTAGTACGCTGAAAAGTGATATAAGTTCCATCCTTGATGGAACTTATAGCCGGATGGAAATTGCCAAGTATCGGGCCACACTGAATATAGCCTGGTTAAAGAAGCTTTTTACGTACCCATTAGCTCAATAAGCGGAAGACTTCTGTTTTTCAAAACTTACCTTTATCTGATTATCTCGCAACTGCATACCGGGCTTCCGTGTTATGCCACTGTTTCGATTTTTATCCGGGTACTTAACCGGATCATGAACAATCCCATTACCGCAATAATGCCAAATGAAACACGAAGGCTGGATGCCTGTGCCACATAACCGATCATGGGAGGAACCAGTAAAAATCCCAGGTAACCCAGTGAAGAGATGGATGCCAGTGCAGCGCCTGGATTGGACATCGGGATTTTACCTGCCAGGCCAAAAACAAAGGGCACCACGCAGGATACACCAAAACCAGTAAGCAGGTAACCCGCCAGGGTGAGCGGGATAAAGGGAGAAAAAACCGTGATGGCAAAACCTGCAGAGATCAGTAATCCGCTGGCTGCCAGTACCCGTTGAATTCCAAACCGGTCTGCCATACGATCACCGATCAGTCTTCCGGTGGTCATCGCCACCATATAAACAACGAAAGCAATGGTGGCGACGGCTTTTGTACCATGTAACACCTGCCGGATGTATATTCCGCTCCAGTCATACATGGTGTTTTCGCAGGCCATGGAGGTAAAACAGATCAGGGAAAAAACCAGCATGCCTTTCGGCGGGAGACTGAATATGGATCTTTTGTGTTTATGATCGGGCTGCTGGTCCAGGGTATCCCCATAATAAAACAGGGTGAGTGCTGAAAGCACGAGGCTCACACCGAGCAAGTGCCAGGCAGGCAGGATATTTAAGGTAACCATTAAGTATCCGAAAGCAGCACCTGCAAAACCGGCCATACTCCATACGGCATGAAAGGAACTCATGATCGACCGGCTGTACAGCGCCTGCACGCCGATGGCCTGTGCATTCATGGAGAGGTTCATCAGGTTTCTGGAAGAACCGAAAAAAAAGAGGATGATACCCAGCACCCA
This sequence comes from Chitinophagaceae bacterium UBA5175, assembly GCA_002413325.1. GTDB lineage: Bacteria > Bacteroidota > Bacteroidia > Chitinophagales > Chitinophagaceae > Puia. The sequence continues at coordinate 5,961 of DHWT01000097.1, forward strand.
GGTATAGCCGCTGAATCCCAGGCAGGCAAGAACCCCGTTGTATATCATAGCGCCAATCAACAAAATGGTCCGGCTTTTATAGTGGTCCAGCAGTTTCCCGGTAAATGGCATGGTCAGGATCAGCCCGACCGGCATCATAAACAGGAGGGTGCCGAAATGGGCGTCATTCAGTTTCAGCGATTCTTTGATACCGGGTATCCGGGAAGTCCAGCTGGAATATCCAAACCCGGA
>DHWT01000009.1 GCA_002413325.1 Chitinophagaceae bacterium UBA5175
TGATTTCCATGAGTAAATGGTTAAATGATCCACAATAGGTTCAAAAGCCATACCCAGGATATAAAACTTTGTATAACAATATTTTGTGATTGATATATACCGTGCAACTGTCCGATTTTGATACGGTGGGTGTACAAAAATAACTTCTCACCCGATCTCATCTTCGTTTATTCGGGGACATGAAATGTAAAGACCTTGTTTGTGCTCACCCATTGTGACCTTAAAACAAACCGGGGCATATAGACCCAACATCTTTGATTTCAAAAGGGAATGCCCGGGGTGCATATTTTACCCGCGTATGCGCCGCTGTTAATTATCAATAATGTTTAAGGAAGCAATCACCGGTGAATCTGAACGGGCAATGCTTTTTGAGGTACGGGTCAGCCGTCGGATTATTTGAAATACGAAACCGGAATAATTCTCCACATGTCGTGAGAAAGGCGGCCGGACAATAATTCATATACCAGGTAGAAAGGCCAGAAAATCCAATGGAGGATCAGGTAAAAAACGGAATGGTTATAATACCAGCTGATCATCATTGCATAAATACCCAGAAGGAAATATACGAGGCCTGAATTTCTCATGTTCGTATTATTTAAAGGAAATAAATATAAAATTTTTCATCTATAGGCGCCGGCAATGGCTTTATCTGGTTCACAATTTAGGTCATATTGTTTACGATTCGGACCATAAGCTATTTATCAATTATGGCTTTATATAGGCCGCACTCTGTTCGTCAATAAATAAGAGGGCGTTTTCATGCTTTCTCAGGATGGTGGAAGGATATAACTCCCCGATTTCACTGTATAGCGTATGATATATCGCAGTTGCCTTGTGTTCGCCCGGCACGACCACGGACGCGTAGGGCGTTTTGAATAAAACCGGAATGGTGATCGTTAATGCATGCGTGGGCACCTGCCCGATATGGCCAAAGCAACCTTCATGCACCTGTTGCCACCTGCAGGTTTCATCCAGCTCAACGACCTTTACGATTTCCGGGTCATTAAAATCAGCTACCTGGGGATCATTAAATGCCAGGTGCGTATTCTCGCCGATACCCAAACATACCATGTCAGCGGGGTACTTAACCAGTAACCCGGCATATCTGCTGCATTCCTGCTGCAGATCGGTTGCCTGGCCATTCAGATAATGAATTTCCCGGAAGGGGTGGATAGCGAAAAGTCTTTCCCTGAGAAAATTTCCAAATCCCTGAGGCGCATCGTTGTCCAATCCGATATATTCATCCATGTGGAAGGCATTGATCCGGCTCCAGTCTGTTTCCAGGTCACTGAGCGCGGATAGAAATTCATTTTGTGACGGGGCAGCGGCGAAAATGATGTTCACATATTCTTTTGAATCTAATAATACATGTACACGCCGGCTTAATTCCATGGCAGCAGCGGTTCCCATTAAAGACCTGTTTTCAAAAATTCTGATCTTTAAATGGTTGATGGTAAGTTCTTTCATAATGGATGGTTACAAACCGGATATTTAACTCATGCATGCTTGCTGAATCCGGTTTCGGTCTGACCGGATGGATCTAGTGCCTGCTATAAATGATTTTTCCGCCGGCAATCGTCGTTTGCACCTGGATATCATCATCAAAAATCACGATGTCCGCATCTTTTCCCGGAATCAAAGACCCCTTCCGGCCGGCAATGCCCAGTATGGTAGCCGGTGTATTCGTGATCATCCGGACCGCCTCCATTAAGGGGACATTTGCCAGAGTCATCATGTTACGCACCAGCCGGTCTGCCGTTGCGACACTGCCGGCAAAAGAACTCCGGTCCGGCAGCTTGGCCACCCCATCTTCTACAATCACTTTTAATCCGCTGTGCAGATTCCCCAATACGCTCTCACCCCCGGGCATACCCGCAGCCCGCATGGCATCTGTAATTAATGCCATCCGGCCGGCTCCTTTGATCTTGTAGATGAGTTTCAGCAGCGGGGGCGGACAATGGATGCCGTCTGCAATCACTTCCACATCCATTTCATCGATCAGGTAGGCACACTCTATCACGCCGGCATACCGGAAAGCATTCCTGCGGGTAACACCCGTCATACAGGAATAAAAATGCGTGGCCAGGGTAAATCCGTTTTCAAAAGCCATCAATGCTTCTTCATAGATCGCATCCGTGTGGGCCAGGGCCACCAGGACGTCTTTGGATTTGAGATGTTGTGCGAATTCCATGGCTCCTTTCAGTTCAGGTGCAGCACTCCATCTTTTAATGTCTGAAGAATGGGATAAGATTTCCCTGTACTCTTCCGGGTCGGGGTCCCTGATATAACGCGGATCCTGCGCACCCCGCTGGTTCATGGAAAAATAGGGGCCTTCCAGGTGCATCCCCAGAAAACGGGCACCGGTCACATTCTCCTGATCAGCCTGTTTATATAAGTCCAGAATATTTAAAAGTTCTTCCTTTTCACAGGTCATGGTAGTCGGCAGCATGGACGTGGTTCCATAACGGGCATGGGTCTCCGCTATTTTTAAAAAAGCGTCTGCAGTTCCGTCCATAAAATCATGTCCCCCGCCTCCATGCACATGTATATCAATAAACCCCGGGGAAATATAATTTCCATTTGCATCCAGCTCAACCGCGCCAGGTACTTTGATATTTCCTTCCCCGATTTCTGTAATTCTGTCGCCCGTTACGACCACCGTGCCATTTGGAATTAAACGGTATGGCGTTAAAATCCGCCCGTTACTTATTTTCAATTTTCTATCCATAGCCGGTTCATTCTTTTTAATCATTCCAAAAGATACGCGGGACAATCATCCGGAAGGAATCATGGACCCCAAAGCAAGGAATAATCCCATGAGAAATCAAAATTTATTCAACAGTACGGGTTCCATGAGGTTCGTGTATGCCGGAAATCATATTTATATGGTTATCCTCCGCTAAAACGACAACCTGAAACTCCCGAACACTCCGAACTTCTGGATATAGGAAAGATCCTGGCCGGTGGGCAGCACATGCCAGATAAAATCAACCCGCAGAAACCGGAAGATATTATCCACGCCGGTGCCGACTTCCATATAGGCCTGCCCGTTCAGGGATTTGAAAGTATAATCGGCGTTATTATTATAGGCTGCATTCTCGGGGGAAAGATGTCCCCACAATAATTTCACATTATAAAACTGGCGGAATTTTAATTTACGCGTGAGGGGAATAAACCGGAACAGGCCATTGCCGATATTGTGTTCAAAATTAAAACCCGTGAACTGGTCCTGCAGGTACTCGTATTTATTCATCAGACTGAACGCATATTTATCATAGTAATAGGTTTCGTTGCCGGGCGCTACATTCAGGAACGGATAGGGTTGCACGCCCGTGGTTTTGCCCGCAAACAGATTATAATAAACCGTACCCAGCGGGGGTATTTTAACGATGTCTGATATGCTTACGTAAAACTTATTATAGGTCAGCGTACTGCCCAGGACACCGGGAAATCCATGCGTGTACTTTACGTCGATGATGGGGTAGTCGCTTCCCAGGCTGGTCCGGAAAAAAGTGGTTTCAAAAAATTTCTCCAGGAAGGCGAAACGCAGGTTTACGGCCATTTCAAATCCATTCATCGGGTTGCCCGGGCCGTTTGCAAAATCCTTGATCGGCGCCAGGTTCATTTCCGGGTTATATACTTTATGATCCGCGGTCAGCATAATGGAAAAACCATTCAGCCATTCATTAAACCATTCCAGTTTCTGCTCCGTGAGGTTAATGAACTTGATGGGGATATTGGGCTTTCGTACGGCGAGGGCGAAAATATTGTCGCTTGTGATCTCATCATAATATTGCTGGCCATAATCCAGATCCTGCCGGATGATTCCGTAAAGCGACATGCGGGGGTGTCTTTTAAAGAGGTAGAGCGCATCGGCCTCCCAGTGCCAGGTCTGGTCGCCGAACCCGTAAGCCAGATAGCCGTGCAGGGTCAGGTTTTTATTGAAATACCGGTTGGTGCCGAGATCAAACCGAAGGCGCAGGCCCTGCATTTCATTAGCGTAGATCCAGTTGTACCAGGGCCCGATCTGGTAATTGCCGATATTCAGGTAACCGGTCCCGATAAAATTCAGGACGTTGGCATAGGTATGGAATTCCGGCATTTTCAGAAGCGTGTCCACCATTTTATAAATCGCTTTCTCGTCCTTGTTCAGCTCCTCATGCCGGTTGTCGACCCAGAAAGAATCCGGCTGGTCGCGTGCATTTTCGGCAAACAATACTTCTTCCGGGAGCTTGTTTTTCCGGAGTTCATCCGTGACGGACGAATCGTTGTAAACAATATTTTTATAGGTTGTGGTTTTCCGGCCAATCATGCCCATCCTTTTCTTACCCAGTGCCGAAAGGCTTACGATGAATTTATCTTTGGAAAGAAACCAGGTGGTATCATTGATCAGGGTGAATTCCTGGATCAGGCTCATCTCCTGAACGAAATTGATGTTGGCGCTGGAATCCAGGCGGAGCGTCATTTTCTGGATGGCAAAGCTCGTATCGTGCACCCAGCAGTCCCCTTCAAAAGTGCTTTCCCCTTTTCGTTTCGGAGTGAAAATCAGGTGGAGCAGGCGGCGGGCATTCACATACTGGGTATCCACAATTTTATAACGGTAATAAGTACTGCCGTTATTACTGAGCGGGCTTACAAAACGTTTGTCGAAAACAGGAATGAAATTATTGTAAAAGTTGATGTTCTGCTCCATGCCTCCCAGGTACTTGCTTACACTTTCATTATCCAGGCCCACGGTTTTGCTCCCGAGGATCAGTTCCCGTCTTTTGGCGGGACTCCGCTGGTAATAATAGTCCGACAGCGTTTCTGTAATATAGATGGGCAGAAAGGGATGGGTTTCACTGCTGTCAATATTATTCAGGATGAACGTAAAGGGTTTGAGCAGTTTGACCGACTGGATTCTGTCTTTGTTCACCTGGTTCAGGTCCAGTTCCAGTTTGTTGTAGAGTTCGTAAGAGAAATTTTGGAACCGGTACCGATCGTTCGAAGCTTTGTGTTTTACGATCTTACGCCAGAGCAGCAGACCGAAATCCACTTTCCGGCTCACGACCACTTCGTTGATATATCTTCCGCGCAGGAGTTGGACAATGATAAACAGGCTGTCCCTCGTAGCACGTTGAATCAGGGAATCATTCAGGACCAGTGCATAATCCTGAAATCCCACATAGGTGATCTGCAGGGTGTCCCGGGGCCATTGTTCAAAGCGAAAGGTAAATCCACCTGCAGAATCACTGAGTTTTCCATAGCCAGTCTTTTCCAGCCTCATCGAAGCAAAAGGTACGCGCTCCCCGCTTTGTGCATCCAGGATAACACCGCGCAATACCTTGGTCTGGGCGCGGGATCCAAAGGACAGGAGGAGCAATAAAAGGACGCTCAGATAAGGCTGGCATTTTTTCAATGCCAACATATCCTCAAAAATACTACAAGAAGGCCGAAGTAGTTGCTTCCGGTTCCCCATTCTCCTTACTTTTGCAGTCCTTATGGCAAACGACCATCAAAAACTGCAGGCAATCATCTCACATTGTAAGGAATATGGGTTCATATTTCCTTCCAGCGAAATTTACGACGGGCTCAGTGCCGTATATGACTACGGACAATATGGCAGCGAATTAAAAAAGAATATCCGGGATTACTGGTGGAAGAGTATGACTCAGCTCCAGGACAATATCGTGGGGATCGATGCGGCGATATTTATGCATCCAACTACCTGGAAGGCTTCGGGGCATGTGGATCATTTCAGCGATCCCATGATCGACAATAAAGACAGCCAGAAGCGTTACCGGGTAGACCACCTCATTGAAGGCCATGCCGATGAACTGGAGGCAGCGGGTAAGAAAGACCAGGCCGATGCCCTGATTGCGGCCATGGACGGCCTGCTGGCGAAAAATGATTTCGACGGACTGAAAACATTAATCGAAGATAAAAATATCAAATGCGCTGTCAGCGGCACCGCCAACTGGAGTGAAGTCAGGCAGTTCAACCTGATGTTCTCCACCCAGCTGGGCAGTGTTTCGGAGGAAGCCGGTGAAATATACCTCCGGCCGGAAACCGCCCAGGGCATTTTTGTAAATTTCCTGAACGTCCAGAAAACGGGACGGATGAAGATTCCTTTTGGTATTGCCCAGACGGGCAAGGCCTTCCGGAATGAAATCGTGGCCCGGCAGTTTATTTTCCGTATGCGGGAATTCGAACAGATGGAGATGCAGT
>DHWT01000185.1 GCA_002413325.1 Chitinophagaceae bacterium UBA5175
CATAAAGAACCCGGATCCGGTTACCAGTTTGAAGCAAGACATGTTGGGGAATGCCTCCGGAAAGGATTGATAGAAAGCCCGGTCATGACTCATGCAGACAGCCTGCTCATCATGGAAACGCTCGACCGGATACGCGCAGCCGCAGGCATCCATTATCCGGCCGATATCTGATTATTATAACCGGCAAATTGCTCCGCCCGCGATTTTTAGCGTCGCATCGCGCGGCGCGCTCACGAAGATCATGTCATCGCGAAAATCAGTCTCCGGGAACCATTTCAGGATGAAGGCTTTTCTCCACGACCCGCCGGTACATGTTTACATCAATGGAATTTTCAGATTTTGCTATGACCACCGTGGCCACGGTGTTGCCAATAAAATTAATGAGCGCCCTCCCCTCACTCATAAACCGGTCCACCCCAATCAGCAGGGCCAGCCCTTCCATCGGTATCACTTTCATAGCCGTTAAAGTGGAAGCCAGCACGATAAAACCGCTGCCGGTGACTCCGGCGGCCCCCTTGCTGGTGACAAGCAGGATACCAATGATCACAAGTTGCTGCCCAAGACTCAGGTCAATCTGAAAAACCTGGGCAAGAAAAATCACACTCATACTGAGATAGATGGTCGTACCATCGAGGTTAAAACTGTAACCGGTGGGAATCATCAGACCGACAACTTCCTTTTCACAACCGGCAGCTTCCAGTTTTTGAATAACGGAAGGCAATACGGCTTCACTGCTGCTGGCACCCAGCACGATGAGAATTTCTTCCCGGATATATAAAAGCAGCTTCCATAAACTGAACCCAAAGTACCGGCAGATCCCATTGAGTATGATAAAAATAAAAAGCAGTCCGGTGATGTAAAAACAAAGCATCAGTTTACCCAGTAAAAAAAGACTGGCAAAACCAAATTTCCCAATGGTATAGGCCATTCCGCCAAATGCTCCGATGGGACTGAGTTTCATAATGATCCGCAGCATGTTGAAAACGACCTGGTTTATTCGATTAAGTCCAACGATAACCGGCAGGCCGGTGGAACCGAGTTGTTTCAGACCTACGGCAAAGAGGATACTGAAAAATAGAATCTGCAGAATGTCGCCTTTAGCAAAAGACTCCACAATATTGGAAGGCACAATATGTGAAACGAATTCACCCCACCTGAAAGATTCTGCCTGTCTGGCGATTTCTGCTACCTGGTTCGTCTGACTGGTTGCATGTGCTACACCCAATCCGGGTTTTATCATGTTGGCTACGACAAGCCCGATCACCAGGGCCATGGAAGAAACCACTTCAAAATAAACCAGGGCCTTGATACCCAGTCTCCCGACTTTTTTCATACTGCCCGCACTGGCAATTCCGGTCACGATACTGCAGAATATCACCGGCGCGATGATCATGCGGATCATATTGATAAACGTGTCGCTGATCAGTTTGGCCCTGGGTGCAAAATCAGGAAACTGCCAGCCACAGAGAATCCCCAGCACAATGCCGATGAGGACCTGAATGTATAGAACTTTGAGATATTTCATATTTAACCCTAAAGCCTGGGCCAAAGGCCTGAAGCTTTGCTGGCAGTTGAAGGTATTTACTTCAGGGCCGCATCTACGATGGATTGTGCTTCCACGAGCATTTTATTGAGATGGTCCCCGCCCAGAAAACTTTCTGCATAAATTTTATAAATGTTCTCCGTACCTGAAGGACGTGCGGCGATCCAGCCGTTTTCCGTTTCGAGTTTGAGCCCGCCAATTGCGGCCCCGTTACCGGGAGCCCTGGTGAGTACACCGGTAATGGGTTCACCCGCCATCGTTTTTTGTTTGATCTGATCCGGATTCAATTTGCCGAGTTTCGCTTTTTGTTCGGGGCTGGCGGCCGCTTCCACGCGGTCATAGGTGGACTGACCCAGTTCATCCGCTAATGATTTATATATTTCTCCCGGATCCTTTCCCATCGTGGCTGTCATCTCAGCAGCCAGCAGCGCCGGAATGAATCCGTCTTTATCCGTTGTCCAGGGTTCCCCGTTGAGCCGCAGGAAACTGGCGCCCGCACTTTCTTCTCCCACAAATCCCAGGGAACCATCCAGGAGCCCGTCCACAAACCACTTGAACCCGACCGGTACTTCATATAAAGGGTGATTCAGTTTTTTGGTCACCCGGTCGATCATGCGGCTGCTGACCAGGGTTTTACCAATTGCGATGTTGGGCTTCCAGGCCGGCCGGTGCTGGAGCAGGTAATATATACAGGTGGCCAGGTAATGATTGGGGGGCATGAGGCCTGCGCTTTTTGTTACGATACTATGGCGGTCGTGATCGGTATCGCAGGCTACCGAAATATCAAAACGATCTTTCATGCCGATCAGCCGCTGCATGGCATAGGATGAAGAAGGATCCATCCTGATTTTTCCGTCCCAGTCCACCGACATAAACCGGAATGTCGGATCCACGATATCGCTGACTACTTCCAGGTTTAAATGATACCGGTCTGCAATCGGCCCCCAGTAATGAACGCCGGCCCCGCCCAGTGGATCCGCCCCGATATGGATTTTAGAATCCCGGATGATATCCAGGTTGAGAACATTTTTCAGGTCGCTAACATAATGATCTATATAATCAAAGCGGTGGGTCGTGGACGCACGAAGCGCACGCTCATAGGGCATTCTTAAGATACCGTTCAGTTTATTTTCCAATAATTCATTCGCTTTTTTCTCCACCCAGGAAGTGATTTCGGTTCCGGCCGGACCGCCATGCGTGGGGTTATATTTAAAACCCCCGTCATCCGGAGGATTGTGCGAAGGCGTGATCACGATTCCGTCTGCCAGTCCGTCTTTACGTCCTTTATTGTAGGTGAGGATGGCATGTGAAACAGCCGGTGTGGGCGCATATTCATGATCCTTTGCGATCATCACTTCCACTTCGTTGGCAGCTAATACTTCCAGGGTGGTTACCGCAGCGGGTTCTGAAAGCGCATGCGTATCGATACCCAGGAAAAGGGGGCCTTCTATTTTATTCAGCTTCCTGTACAGGCAGATCGCCTGGGTGATGGCCAGGATATGCCATTCATTGAATGAGTTTGTAAGTGATGAACCCCGATGACCGGAAGTGCCAAAAGCTACTTTCTGGGCGGGAACTGAAACATCCGGCTGCTGCGCATAATAAGCAGTGATCAGTCGCGGAATATTTACAAGCATGGATGGATCGGCGGGCTTGCCGGCGGCAGGACTTATTTTCATGGCGATGCAGTTAGTGAATCAAGTTATGAAATTAATATTCTTTGATCGTGTTATTAAGCAGAATCGACAGGGAATTTTTTCAGAAACATCAAAGAGAGCCGGCAAGACTCAATCGCCGGCATTCAAAGCAACGGAAGTGATTTTATCAGGCAGCCAGATGCGCATGGGATCCGCTCCCCGGTTTGCCCAGGTATAATAAGGAATGGCCGTGATCTGCTTCTTTTGTATTTTTATTTGAGAACCGCCTTCTGCAGGTACTGACTGATCCATGGCAGCCTGTAAGGCAATCACCGGTTCGTTCAGGATCCGGTACGGAACCGCATGAAAAAACGTATTCGGTTTTACCAGGATATTCCAGACGGAACCCGCATTGTCTGCCCCTTCTATACAATAAACCAGGGGCCCGCGCTGCAGGGCGATCCGGTCCGCATCATTGCGGAGACTATCCATCGCGCGGATCTTAAGGGTCTCCATCGGAAAGGAAAAGCTGACCTGATCTCCCTTTTCCCAAACCCGGTTTATGGTTATATATCCATTCCCCATTATGGTTTCTGTCTTTTTTCCATTCACCCTGAAATCGATTGATTTTTGTTTATACTGTATGAACCGGTAAAGCGCCCCGGGAGAAGCTTCTCCCCTTGCCCATCCCGGAATACGAATGTGAATACTAAATTTCTGCGGGGTTTCGGGATCTATTTTGAGCCGGACATTTCCTTCCCAGGGGTAGTTTGTTTCGGTGGCAATGGATACGCTGTCCTTTCCCATCGCCAGGCGGGTATTACTGTTGACAAACAGGTTCAACCAGATCCCGTTTTCAGATTTTCCATAAATATAATTTCCCAGGGAAGCTACCAATCGCGCAATATTAGCCGGGCAACAGGCTGTTCCAAACCAGGCACTCCTGCTGTGCTGGCCTGTCGAAGCCAGGGGATTATCATAAAAAAAACGGTCACCGCTCAGGCTCAATCCGTCCAGTGCTGCATTATATAAACTTTTTTCCAGCACGTCCACATAACGGCCATCGCCTGAAAGCTGTGCCATGCGCTGGTTCCAGAAGACCATACCCACAGAAGCGCAGGTTTCACAATAAGCGGACTGGTTTGGCAGATCATAATCGTGGGTAAACCCTTCGTTGGAACCGGATGATCCGATACCACCTGTCAGGTACATGTTTCTTTGCACTACGTCTTCCCAAACCGATTTCATGGCATTCATATAGGCCGCATCCCCGGTCAGGGAACCGACATCTGCGGCGCCCGTATATAAATACATCGCACGGACGGCATGGCCGGTAATATTTTTCTGTTCTTTTACCGGAAGCGCATCCTGCCAGTAGCCGGAATTTCCCCATTGGCTGTGAACGCCCCGTTGCTGCAGGTACCAGTCTGCGAGTTTCAGGTAGCGGTCATCATTCGTAACCCGGTATAATTTTACCAGTGCGAGTTCAATTTCTTCATGCCCGCTGAACCAGGGTTTATTGGCAAGCCGGAACACACTGTCAATATGATTGGCCAAACGGATTGCTACCTGCAGCAACTTCGTTTTGCCGGTTGCATCATAATAAGCCACCGCAGCTTCAATCAAATGGCCGGCACAGTAATCCTCGTGTTTTTCTACATCCGTCCAGCGCTTATCCAGTCCGTTTAACGTAAAGTAGGTATCCAGGTATCCGTCGGGTAATTGCGCGGCCGCGATTTTACCGATCCATTCATCTGCTTTCCTTTCGAGTGCGGAATCGTGATGGGTACTGATGGAATAACTCATGGCCTCCAGGGCCTTATATACATCACTGTCATCGTAATATATTCCCTCATGTTTTTCTCCTTTTTTCCTGGCCACTTTTTCAAAATTCCGGATACGCGGTGTTGCCGTTTCCGTCTGATAAATACAGGCCCTGAGTGTTGTGGTAGCCACCAGGTCCATTTTGGGTTTCCAGAACCGGTCGGTTATATGAACCCGGGAGAAATTGACGAATTCAAATTTTTCCATGGGCGTCTGGGCTGAAACCGCGTGAACGCCTAATGAGGCAGACAATAAAACCGCTTTCGACATATGCATCACCCAATGATTAAAGTTCGAAAAAAACGGGGCCCGGTTTGCGGGACACCAGCCAGGAGTAAAAATTTATTGATCATGCTAAGGTGATGAAATTTATAAGAATCCGGAAATCTGGTCGCCACAGGAAAATCTGAATGATTCGCATATTTCCTATATTTACCCGGACAACCATTGCTTTTGAGAAAATACATTTCCATATTTTTTCTCCTGGTCATGCTGTTCAATATGATCGGATACCGTGCATGGTTCTACTTTGTGGAGAAAAGTGCGGATGCGTCTATGGAAGCCCGGCTGGACACAGATCAGTACGACGAAACTGACCTGGTATCACTTACAATTCCCCTGCACAACCCTTACCAGCTCGAACAGAAAACCTTTGAGCGTGTGGATGGTGAAATCAGTTTCCACGGAAAAACATATAAGTATGTCAAGCGGCGGGTTTCCGAAGGAAACCTGTTGATACGCTGTATTCCTGCAACCCATAAAATGGTTTTAAAAAAGGCAGGAACCGATTACGGGAACGCGACAAATGATCTGGCAAAGACCAGCAAAAATTCTTCCCGCAACGGATTTCAGAAAAACCTGAACGGCAGCAACTTCTTCCTGCACGACTATCCTGTTCAACTTCTCAACTTCTCAAAGTCTGTTCTCCTGCAGAATCATTTTTTTTTGAAGAATCTCCCGAATACCTGCATCGCATCTCCCTGCAAACCACCCCGGGACAGGGCCTGATCCCGCCTGTCATGGCCTTTTTCCTTTAATCTAAAAATGATGTATGTCACGATTATTATTGATAACAGGCATCATTCTGTTATTCGTAACAGAAATATTGCGCGTTTATTTTATCATGCCCTTCCCGGGCAGCCAGTATGCGAACACCATCGACTGGGCTTATTTCATAGAAAAATATAAATGGTTGCTGCGTATCCTGGGTCTGATACTGGCAGCCGGACCTGCATACAGGATATTCTCCCAAAAGAAACGCCTGCCCAGGATCCTGCTTTCCGGGATGATGGCATTGTACGGAGTTATTTTCTTCTTTTTCAATTTCAGGTTCGAGGCGGATAAAATGTTTTACCAGCCCGGG